>JBEPVM010000018.1:0-30354 GCA_041690995.1 Gammaproteobacteria bacterium
ATGAATGTATAGAAGAAAAATTATCGCAGCTTGGCGCGCGTATTCAGAGGGTGTCGAATTAGTCAGCGGTTTTGGTTTTATTTCTTAATTTTGCGATTGCATAAAGCGGATAGGAATGGAGCTTTTCATGCACGGAAAAATCATGCGTTGAAAAACGTATGCCATAAGGGCTTTGATGAGTTTTCAAAAATAACTGCAAACTTTTCAGTGAAGAACCCGTTCCACTTTTAACTTCAATTGGAATAACGCGTCCTTGAATAGTAGATAAATAGTCAATCTCAGCACTGCTGCCACGTTCATGTCGTTGCCAATAATAAAGCTGCGCTTTTTCACGCGGATCGCTATAAGCCAATAATTCTTGCCCCACAAAATTTTCTATTATTTTACCTTTATTGATTAAGGATTGGGTGGGTTGCAAAAACCAATCTTTAGGATGCACATGTAATAAGCGCTGAGCGAGTGCTACATCAACAAAAGTTGCTTTAAAATAATGATAATCTGCTTCAGCGCCAAGCGGAATGCCGTGACCACTAGCATGATAGACAGAATTAATAACCATTGCTCTTTGAAGTAAATCAAAGCAGGGCGCTAAATCACGTTTTCGATAATCGCCAGGAATTTTATTAAATTTAAAGGTCTCGCCGAGTTGTCGAGGTATTTGTTCGTAAATTAATGAGACATATTTTACTTCATGCTGTTTACAGTATTTTTCAAAGTCTTGTCTATAACTTTCGATAATCGCATATTGAATGTTCCCACATACGTCAATATCATTTGTATTCCGCCATGTTTTTACTACTTCTGGCATTCCGCCAATTGCAATATACTCTGCAACATATTCTAACCATTTTTGGTGAATAGGTTTTGAAACAGATTCTGGAAACGGGTGTTCTATAATAGCTTGTGCTGCCATTGCGCGATTTGTTGCTTTTAAAAATTCTATAAATGACAAAGGATGCAAATATAAAAATGAAACTCGCCCTACAGGGATGCCGACTTTTTCAATTGCAAAATCCAATAACGACCCCGCTGCAATCACGTGCAACTCAGGACATTCTTCATAAAAATAACGCAATGCTATTAATGAACGCGGTGCTTCTTGTGCTTCATCAATAAATAAAAGTGTTTCGCCAGGTATAATCTTTTGTTCTGTTATAAGTTGTAATCGTTGAATTAATTTTTTTGGATCAAGATCTTCATTGAAAAGAGCGGCTGCCTCTGGTTGTCTTTCAAGATTAATAAGAACAAAAGACTTAAATTCTTTGCTAAATTGTTTGACCAAGTAAGTTTTTCCTACTTGACGCGCTCCTCGCAGAATGAGCGGCTTGCGGATAGCGCTTAGCTTCCATTCTCTAAGGTGTTGAATTAACTCTCTTTCCATGAATGATCCACTCGATATGGTTAAAAATCAGGGTTACTTTATCGTGTATATGGTCAATTATCAAGGATGATTTAAGTGTTTCATGGTCAAAAATCAAGGTTGGATGCTTTTGCAATCAGTTTCAATCTTTCATTTTCTACAAAAAATGACATAGCCAATATAAAACTAGATCGACCTTGAGCCAGTTAACATGCATAACCCCGCAAAAAACCTACTCCAACGAGTATAACAACTCTTGAAGTTTTTTCTGAAATTGAATAGGCGCGCTTATTTCAGTGAATGTATCTGTCTCACCACCAAATGTATTAATAAAGAGTGTGCCATAATTCAAAGTCTGTGCTAATAAACTTTGATTAACACCTACATTCGCAACCGCAGATAAGCGTGTTTCATTTGTATGTCTATAAAAAAAACCTTCGCGCATCATAATTCGTTTATTGGTAATTGCAAATTCCGAGGCGCTATACAATAAAAATTGATTTAACCAGGATAAGCTAGAAAGAAGCACTAGAACATAAGAAATTTTAACAATGAATGGGTTAGCATTCATTAAAAAAAATAATGCGAACAGTGTCCAAAAAAATGGAACTAGAAAAATAATGAAATGTTTTTTGGTGTGATATAAAACCTTTTCATCAGCGATTAAATTTTTATTAATATAATTAAACATTGCATTCACTCCATAAAAGATTCTTAAAATAACATAGGCATTTGTTTGATTAGAATAGACCGTTCCTTTGCCATTTCGTTCGTTAAAATAAACCCATACAGTTGTTGCTGTTGATTGTAAAATAACGCACGAGTGCTATTGTCTTGTGTTTCAATTTCCCATTTTCCAGGCATATCTTTAGGGGGTGGGCAAACCACCAGGGGGTGAGCAGGTGTTTTAACCACAATAGGCATTGCAGGATATTGCACGGGTGTCCGTTCTCCCGAAAGCGTTTTCGCTAAAGCACGTGAACAGTTAAGGATGGGAGTGATATAAGGCAGTACATGTCCTTCTACTTCCGCACAATCACCCAATGCATAAATATCAGGGAGGCTTGTTTCCAAATACCGATTCACTAGAATGCCACGGTTTGTTCTGATGCCCATCGCTACTGCTAAAGTAATATGCGGTTTTAAGCCGATGGCCGATAAAATAAATTCGGCTTCTACTGTGTCTCCATTCGATAATTCTAAACAATAGCCTGTTTTTGTTTTATTAACTTCATTGGCAATACATTGAAAATGAAAATGAACGCCATTTCCTTCAAGTGCTTCTTGTAATATTTTGCCAATTTTTTCAGGAACCAGTAAATCAAGCGGTGCGTTTGCAGGTGTAATCACATGAACTTTATAGTGTGCATTGCTGAGGTCATTTGCAAATTCACAGCCAATGAGTCCTGAACCTAAAATGGCAATGGTTTTTTTATGTTTGATGCGTTCTTGAAAAGTAGTGTAATGATAAATATGATTAATGGATAATACATCTTGTACGGCATCGCCTTCCAAGGGGGGGCTAATGACTTCGGCGCCACACGCTAAGACTAGTTTTTGATAGGGAATGATTTCGTCATTTATAAAAATAATTTTCTTAACAGCATCAATGGCTGAAATAAGTGTATTGGTATAAATGGTTGCATTTAAGTCCGTTGCCATTTTGTCCACAGTCGCTGTTGTAATCGCATCGGATGATTTTCCTCGGGTTAATGCAATGCTGATCTCAGGTTTGGGATAATAGCGACCGTCATCCGATGTAACGAGGATGAGGGGACACTTTTGATTCATTTTACGAAATTCGCGTGCTAACTGGTAGCCTGCTAACCCAGTACCGATGATGATGATAGGATGCTGCATTGATAAAAACCTAATGTTATGTTTACTCCTAAGCTATAGTACAATAAAAAAATGTTCCTGTATAAGCGTGATATATGAAAAAAACAATTAAACCTACATGGGAAAAACTCTCAGTATGGCAAAAAAAGGGAATAAAACTGCCATGGCAAGCTTGGCTACTGCACACGGGTTCATTTATGCAGCGTTTAGTGCAGCACGGGGTAAACGATGCGCGCATTCAAGTATTAAGCGAGCGTTGGAAACAGCCTAGGCAAGAAGAAAGCGTATTATTAAAAATGGATTCCCAAATCCCTGTATTGGTACGTGAAGTTCTTATATTCAATGAACAGCAGTCTTGGATGTTTGCGCGTACTGTTATTCCAGGTGATATGTTAACGGGGGAAGAGCAAGCGTTGGCGCATTTAAAAGAGCATTCCTTGGGTTCTGTGTTATTTAAAAATCCCGCATTACAGCGTAGTGAATTTGAAATAGCGTGTTTGAAACACAGCATGTTTTTGCATGCTAAAGCGGCGAGTGCTGTAGACCAATCTCTGCCAGATTTATGGGCGCGTCGTTCGTTATTTTCTTTACCTGGAAAATCATTATTATTAACAGAAGTATTTTTGCCAGATATGATGATATTGTGAATGAAAAAAATTAAACCTTATATTTCTTTGATGCGCCTCGATAAGCCTATCGGAATTTTTTTATTAGTATGGCCAACCGTATGGGCATTATGGCTGGCCGGTGCTGGTAAGCCTCCTCTGGGGATTGTGCTGATTTTTATTTTGGGGGTCATTTTAATGCGTTCCGCAGGATGCGTGGTGAATGATATGGTTGATCGGAAAGTCGATGGGTATGTCGCTCGCACGCGTCATAGACCTTTAGTGACAGGCACTGTTTCAACACAAGCCGCAATGATTTTGTTTGTGAGTATCATGCTATGCGCTTTTTTATTAGTTTTATTATTAAATAAATTAACTATTTTTTTAGCATTTGGCGCGGCGATACTTGCTATTATTTATCCTTTTTTAAAACGTTTTACGCATTTACCTCAAGTGGGTTTAGGATTTACTTTTTCATGGGGAGTGCCTATGGCCTTTGCCGCAGTCACAAACTCAGTGCCTCTCTTTTCCTGGGTTATTTTTTTTGCGGCAGTGATATGGTCTATTATCTATGATACTTTATATGCGATGGTGGATCGTGAGGATGATATAAAAATTGGGATTAAATCAACCGCTATTTTGTTTGGTAAAGCAGATAAAGGGATAATTGGTTTATTGCAAATTATTTTTCTCGCATTACTATTATTGATTGGATTTTTCTATCAATTAAATAAATTGTATTATACAGGCATAGTAGGCACTGTGGTTTTATTTATTTATCAGCAAGTGCTTATTCGAAAACGATCTCCTGATAATTGTTTTAAGGCTTTTTTAAATAATCATTGGGTCGGCTGTGTCATTTATATAGGAATTGTATTGGGTTATGTTAATTGTTGCCGATGAAGCCATTCCCTGCGTAAAACATTATTTTGGTTTTGATAATGAAATCATTTTAAAGCCAGGACGCGCGTTGACGCGCAATGATATATTGCTGGCGGATATTCTATTAGTGCGCTCGGTAACGAAAGTCAACCGTGCATTGCTGGAAGGTACTCGTGTTAGATTTGTAGGAAGCACAGTGACAGGCACAGATCATCTTGATATAGATTGGTTAAATAACGCAGGTATTCAATGGAGCGCAGCAGCTGGATGTAACACTATCGCAGTTGCTGAATATACGCTAGCCGTTATTGCTGCCTTGCAGAAAAAAGGCTTATTATTGCAGAAAAATTGCCGCGCAGGTGTAGTAGGAGTAGGAAGGATCGGTAACGAAGTCGTTAAAAAATTACAAATATTAGATTTTGATGTAGTGCAGTGTGATCCTGTGCGCGCTTTGCAGGATAAAAATTTTAATTCTACACCTATCGAGGATTTTGCAGATTTAGACATTATTTTATTATATACGCCGTTAACTAAAGAAGGGCCTTACCCCACTTATCATTTAATTGAAAAATCATTTTTAAAACGCCAAAAAAAAGATTGTATCTTATTAAATGCAGGGCGCGGCGCAGTGATCAATTTTTCAGATTTAATGGCGTATGGACGGCATTTAATTTGGTGTTTGGATGTATGGGAAAATGAACCTCATATTAATAAAAAGGTGTTGCTAGCCTCGACGTTCGCATCACCGCATATTGCAGGGCATTCTGTACAAAGTAAATATCGCGGAATTGATATGATTTATAAAGCGGCGATTCAAATGGGTGTTCTCCCTGATCGTTCAATAGAAAGTTTTAATTTCCCGACCACAGAAATTTCTTTGGGTGGTAAAGAAGTTGATTGGCGCGATGTAATACTCGCTATTTATAATCCCTCTGAGATTTCTAATCAAATGAAGCAGGCTTACAGAGAGGAAGAGGATAATGGTCTATTCGATGCGCTTCGCAAGCGTTTTATACGCGGACATGAGTTTAAATTTGTCACTCTAAAAGACAGCTTATTGACTCCAGAGTCTGCTCCTATACTTAGCAATATTTTTGAATAAACCCGTCAATAAACGACAGTTTATTCAAAAATATAGATAAAAATAATAAAACATTCTATTATTTGCTTGAAACTGTCATTATTCGACAGTATTGAGCAAATTATGAAAGACCTGAAAGGATATTTATTATGATGATAAAAAACGCTTCAGAGTCTAATTTAGATACTTAGATTATTCCACCGTAACTGATTTCGCCAGATTTCGGGGTTGATCGACATCTGTCCCTTTTAAAACTGCCACATGATACGCGAGTAATTGTAAAGGAATGGTATAAGCAATCGGCGCAAGTATTTTATCCACGACAGGCATTTCAATAATATGCATATTATTTTCTTCAGATTTCACGCTATCTGTAAAGACATACAGCTCGCCACCACGCGCATGAACTTCTTGCAAATTGGATTTTAATTTTTCGAGCAATTCATCATTAGGTGCAATGGCAATGACAGGCATATTTCTATCAACCAAGGCAAGTGGGCCATGTTTTAATTCGCCTGCAGGATAGCCTTCCGCATGAATATAGGAAATTTCTTTTAATTTAAGCGCACCTTCTAATGCAACGGGATACAATGCGCCGCGCCCCAAAAATAAAGCATGTTGTTTATCCACAAAATTTTCCGCAAGGCGACTGATGGCAGAATCTATTGCCAGTATATTTTCAAGTATATGAGGTAGCTTTCGTAATTCAGTAATCAGATGATGTTCAGTCTCGGCTGATAATTGGTGATGACGTCCCAATGCGATGGTTAGCAAGAGTAGCGCTGTCAATTGTGTCGTAAATGCTTTAGTTGAAGCGACTCCAATCTCAATGCCTGCGCGCGTCATAAAATGTAGATCCGACTCACGGATGAGGGAACTTTCTGGCACATTACAAATCGCCAGTGAACTTAAGTAGCCTATTTTTTTGGATAAACGAAGCGCAGCTAATGTGTCTGCTGTTTCTCCTGATTGCGACAGGGTGACAAATAAGCTATTAGCAGGTACGACTGTTTTACGATAACGAAATTCACTTGCGACTTCGACAGAGCATGGGACACCCGCCAATGATTCCAGCCAGTAACGTGCAACCATCGCGGCATGGTAACTCGTACCACAAGCAACCAGTTGTACATGCTGTGTTTTCTGAAATATTTTATTTGCAGCACCCCCAAAAGCGCTTTCTAAAAGCGTATTTTTTCCAAGGCGATCTTCCAAACTGGTCATGACTGCCTGCGGTTGCTCAAAAATTTCTTTTAGCATGTAATGCCGAAACTCACCGCGATCCATCGCACCTAAACTCATAGTAGAGTGATGAAGTGGACGTTCAACTTGCGCTCCATTAGCAGCATACAAAGTAATTGAATGGGGTGTAATATCTGCAATATCGCCTTCTTCCAGGTAAATAAATTTTTGGGTGATTGCTAATAATGCCGTCGCATCTGATGAGAAGAAATTCTCGTTTTCTCCCACACCAATCATTAATGGGCAACCATGGCGCACAGCGATAAGATGTCCAGGTGCGTGCTTCGATAAAATACCTAATGCATAAGCGCCTTCCAGTTTTGCAACGGTCTCGTGTGTTGCTCTCATCAAATCATGCGTTATTTTAAGATGATAATGTAACAAGTGAATGACCGTTTCTGTGTCTGTATCAGTATCAAATTCATAGCCTTGATCAATCAGAAATTTTTTTAATGCTTCATAATTTTCAATAATACCATTATGCACCAGTGCAATTTCACTATGTGATAATAAAGGATGTGCATTTTTTTCAGACGGCACGCCATGGGTTGCCCATCGTGTATGTGCAATACCCATGTTGCCATGAAAGTTATACTGGCTCACCCGATTTTCTAATTCACGCACTTTGCCTGCTGCACGTAAACGCTCGATATTTTGCTGCGCATTGAGAATAGCTAAACCTGCTGAATCATAACCACGATATTCCAGACGCTTTAAGCCATCGAGTAAAATTTGTTTTACATCGCGATTAGCAACCGCACCTACAATGCCGCACATATTAAATTTCCTCTTTCGGAAGTTTCTTTTTTCGTTGCCAATGAGCGATACTGCGTTGTTGCGCACGGCATACTGTTAATTGTTGAGAAGGAGCATCGCGCGTAATCGTAGAGCCTGCCCCTATGGTCGCACCTGTTCCGATAGTGACGGGCGAGACGAGCGCGGTATTTGAGCCAATAAACGCATCATCATTAATAATCGTTTTATATTTATTAGCGCCGTCATAATTACAAGTGATAGTACCCGCGCCGATATTAACGTGTTTGCCAAGTTCGCTGTCACCAATATAACCCAGATGATGAATTTTAGTGTGAGACCCAATTAAGCTGTTTTTGATTTCAATAAAATTCCCAATTTGTACGTGAGATGACACACGAGTACCTGGGCGGATACGAGCAAAAGGCCCAATGACACACTGTTCAGCAATACTTGCATTATCTATCACACAATTTGCTTTCACTTCGACATGATCACTGAGCGTAACATCACGCAGTAGAGTATTCGGCCCAATGATGCAATGATTTCCAATCACTACTCGCCCTTCTATAATGACATTAATATCTATAATGACATCGGAGCCAATCGTTAATTCGCCACGTATATCAAAACGATCAGGGTCACAGAGTGTCACACCCTGGCGCATGAGTTGTTCTGCATAACGACGTTGATAAAAGCGCTCTGCTTTTGCAAGCTGCATGCAGTTATTGATACCTAACACTTCTTCATGCTGGGCAGGTTCTTGGCCGTGAATAGATATTTTATTTTGTGTGGCGAGCGCCATGATATCAGTTAAATAAAATTCTTTTTGAGAGTTATGATTTTTTAAATGAGGTAGCCACGCCTGCAGATAGCGTGCTGGGATAAGATAAATACCAGAGTTTATTTCATTGATCGCTTTTTCTGTAGAAGTTGCTTCTTTTTCTTCAATAATGCTTATTATTTTATTATCAGAATCCCGAATAATTCGCCCAAGGCCGGTGGGATCAGGTACGTATGCAGTCATCATGCCAATCGCATCTGGAGGGGTATTCTTGACGAATTTTTGTAAGGTATCGCTTGTGATCAGTGGCAGATCCGCATATAAAATTAACACCTGGTTGTCGAGAGGGATATAAGGCAGCGCTTGTAATAGCGCATGGCCAGTACCCAATTGCTGCTGTTGTTCAACCCAAGTGACATTGAGATGAGCCAGCGTCTTTCGGACAACCTCCCCTTGATGTCCATAGACGACAATAGGAGGAGTCGTAGCCCCTAATTCCAACGTGCTTTGCACGACATGCGTGAGCAATGGCTTTCCTGCTAAACAATGTAAAACCTTGGGTACCTGCGAATACATACGCGTACCTTGGCCTGCGGCTAAAATGATAATAGTTAGGGACATAAATAAAGAAAAACCTACTGCTCATTGGGTTGAAAAATAAAAAGATTGTACATGATAACTTGCCTGGTGTGTACTAGCGTGTTTCAGAGTGTGCATGCAGGCTGGTATAATTCTGAACTATTCTATATAATCTTGCACGATTTAGAAAAAGCTTGATTGCTTTAAGGCAATAGGCAAAAAGTGACTATAAAAAATAGGTGTACTAAAATGCAAGCGAGAGAAGACAATCTATCTGAAGAACGTAAAGAAATAATTAATAATTATATAACCTATCTTCAACAACATCAGCCACCCGCACAACAAACTGAAGCCAAAGCGGACAGCCATGCAACGCCCAGCATACCTGAAAAAGCCGCTCCGCTCAGCAGTTGGCGTAACGCGCTCACGGGTGTGTTCTATCATGGAAAGCACGCCCGATTTATTTTGTGGGACATTTTAGCTGGCCATGCAAAAAATAATTTTTTCTTTAACGTCTTTAAAAAATCCAAGCATGCCAATTTTATCGCTTTGGTTGATCGAATTGCTAAATTAGATATACATCCAGAGAAAGTTTTTGCAGATATGAAGGAATCAGGAACTAAAAAAGAGCTGCTTGATATCTTGTTTAGCTACTTTATAAAACTCCAGGCAAATGCTGGAGAAAAGAATGATGAGTATTACAGAAGTATGAAAGCACTCAAACGTGATATTCATCACTTTGCCAAGGAATGTGGTATAAAAAAGAGAATTATAAGATCGGAAGATCGTACCCAATACAGACTTCAAGAAGAGGCGCAGTTTGATGAAGAAAAAGAAAAGAAAAAAGATGAGAATCGAGAGGCTAAGACACGGAGAAAGAGAATTGTAAAGGTAATGGCTTTTTTCATGGGGATCATAGATGTTTTTGTGGTTGTGGCAGGTTTTTTAGCGATTGGCATTGTTGCTCCATTCGGGATATTGGCTCCATTAATAGTGATAATTTCTTTCAGTGCTTTAACTTTTGGTTATCTATTTGCAAAAAATGAGTTATTTGAGTTGAGCAAGCAGATTTTTTTGGGGCGCGTATTTCAAGTAAAAAATCTAAAAACGGGTCAATACGAACCTTTAAAAGGTTATCAGAAGGCTCTTATTATTCTGCTTTCTCCATTTTCGTTGGTAGCAGGTTTTTGTTGCGCTACGCTGGCTTTTACCAGCGCGCTTTCTTTCCTCACTTTTCTAGGAATAGGATCAGCCATATCTATTCCTTTATTCGCTGTATCTTTTTTTGTGTTTTGTCTAATAACCGCTGCGTACTTTTTAACTATCAAAACAATCGTTAGTCATCTTGATTTAGAAAAGCTGATTGAGTATAAAAATAGTTTAAAACGTCAGGAAAATGAAAGCTATAGTGGGTATAGCCTGCGCCTATTTTTAGAAATAGCAAAATGGGCAGTAGCATCAGCAGCCATGTTGATGGTAGCCATAGGAGGCTATTATCTCTTTAAAGATAAATCTATTAAGGTATTAGGAGAAATATGGAAAGGGCTTTCAGTCATCCAGGCCGAAAAAATTGCACAGGTTATATCTTTTTCTTACTCTACGATTAAAATGGTCTTTGGGACAAAAAAAATAATGGAGCTACTCCAACTGGGTGCGGAGAAAGTGAAGCAGATGTTTTTCTCACAAGAGAAGAAATCGCAAGTGGAGCAGTTGAATCCTATTCAGCAGAAAGCGCAACGTTCACAAAATTCTTATAAAACAATAGGGATGTTTTTATTGAGCGCACGAAGTGCGGCAACGGGCGGCTACTACCATGAGGCAGCAGTTGGTCATCATTTTCAGTGTCCCAACCTTACTGCAGCGACTGCTACCAGTTTTATTTATGCTATTAACGCAGTTCCTTTTTTGGAAAGCCAAAAAAAACAGGAAGTCATACCGCACGTTAACCCACGGCAGTTGCCTTCACTGCCATTAAGTTAAATTTTTTAAAAAATCCTGTATCACTGGTTGAGAATAGCTACTTTTGTCAATACAAAGAAATGCCGCATGCTCTAATTTGTCGCCCATTGCATCGATCATTAAGGATATTTTATCCAGTGGTTTTACAATACCCTGCTCATTACTAATCAAAATAGGGTCTTCTTCAACATTATAGGATTGATGGGGTATTTGAATGAGTGCAAGCTGCCAATCTTGAATATCTTTTGCGTGACGGGTTTTGAATTTTTCGAGTGTTTTTTTGACATGCGGAATATCTGCGATATCAATGCGAATAATTTTTGGCATCTGCCTATAATGCAAGCGTTTAGCGATTTGCACCGCAGGATGTTGCATAGTCATGTGTGCAAGTGATTTCACCACAGCAAGCACATCGTAATCACATAATTCTTTGTAGTTTGCATAATTATCTACGATAAAATTTTTCTTATAAAGCTCCTTATTTTTAGCTGTCTGTATTTTTTGATTGAATTGATTAGCATAAGATAAAAAAATACCTAAACGGGTTTTTTTAATCTCTGAAAAAGCGCTATGATTATCTATACTTTCAGCCAGGCTCACTAATAATTTGATGAGAAAAAATTCTAAGGCGAGTTTTTTCTGATGCAGATAAATATTGCGGGTCATTAAACGTCGCGCCATTAAATAATGCTCAACGACGCCGATGCCCTTATGAGTTAAACCCAAACGCTCACCTCGTTTAGAATGCACAATAATCATGGAATTTAACATCCAACGCAGATCAAATTCTCCATACGCTACGCCGCAAAAATGGCTGTCTCGCAGTAAATAATCCAGGCGATCTGCATCTAACTGGGATGAAACAATATCAGCGAGCAGACGCTTGACAGGCGTTTTATGCATGATCATAGCTTCAATGAGCCTAAATTTTTCTTCTGTGAGATGGTGCCGAGGATTAGAGCGATTATAGTCGGAAAAGAATTCTTTTGTGCGATATTCTGCAAGAAAAAAGGGTGTCCATGCTTCATGCCGAACCATTTTTTGAGGGAATAAATCTTCAAAGGTATGTGAAAAAGGGCCATGTCCAATGTCATGTAATAAACAGGCAATCATGACAAGTTGACGTTCTTCTTCTGCCAAGCCAATTTTATGTGCAATTTGACCTGCGATATAAGCACAACCCAGGCAATGATTGAAACGTGTATGGACTGCGCCTGGAAAAATAAAATCACCCATGCCAAGCTGCTTAATATGGCGCAATCGTTGGAAATTGGGGCTATCAATAAAAGGTTTAAGCCAGCTATTTTCTGCTGTCGTAAATTGCATAGTCCCATGTACAGGATCTTTGATGACATGGTAAATATTTTCGTTATTGAGAGTATTCATACCTTAAGGATTCTACGCGCAAGCCTAGATTCTCGTCTAGTGTATAGTAATCAAAGCGCTTATTGATTAAGATGTAGACCATATAGAATCGGATAATCGTTAGAAAGGTGATAAGTTATGGTAAAAAAACGTGGTCTTGGAAAATCATTGGATGCTTTATTGATGGGATCTTCGTCGCCTACCGAAGAGTTAGGTGATGATACTGCCCAAACTAAAGAAAAATTTTGTCAATTGCCAGTGACATTGATTCAGAGTGGCAAATATCAGCCACGACGAGACATGAGTCCTGAAGGCTTGGAAGATCTTGCCAATTCTATCCGTGTGCAAGGGGTGATCCAACCGATTATTGTCCGTTATTTGCCGAATGGACACTATGAAATAGTCGCAGGCGAAAGACGTTGGCGAGCGGCACAATTGGCAGGTTTAACAGAGATTCCTGCGATTGTGCGCGATATTCCTGATGAGGCGGCTGTTGCGATTGCCTTGATTGAAAATATCCAGCGCGAAAATCTCAATCCCATTGAAGAAGCCATGGCTTTGCAACGATTATTAGATGAATTTTCGATGACACATCATCAGGTGGCGGAGGCTGTCGGGAAATCACGAGCCAGTGTCACTAATTTGTTACGTTTATTGACGCTGATGGATGAAGTGAAAGCCATGCTTGAACACGGCGATTTAGAAATGGGTCATGCGCGTGCATTATTGACGTTATCTCCCGATTTACAAGTAGATATTGCACGTGCTGTGGCAGATAAAAGGCTCTCTGTTCGTGAAACCGAAAATCTCGTTCAGCGTTTACAGACAACTAAATTCCCGAGTTCGACAAAATCCATGGATCCCGATGTCATCCGACTACAAGAATCTTTGTCCAAGTGGCTTAAATTATCCGTGACGGTGAAGCACACCGCCAAAGGCACAGGCAAATTGATTATTACTTATAAGAACCTGGCTGAATTAGACGCACTGCTCGAGCATCTTCAATAATGAGAATTTTTGACTTCGGTTGTAACCGAATAAAAGAAGCATAATACTTCGGTTGTAACCGAACAAATTGAGTGTTATACTTCGGTTGTAACCTAACTACTGAAGTAACATACTTGATGGAAAAATTATTTGAGATTCAGAAAATCATTATTGATCAGTTAAAACGAGAATCGTTTTACGATCGCACTGTTTTTAATAACATCACGCTCGATAATAAAATTACAGGCATTGTTGGCAATAAAGGCATTGGAAAAACAACTTTATTATTGAAATGCGCCATGACAGCAGGCGCAGAAAAAAATCAGGCGTTATATGTTTCTGCGGATCATTTGTATTTTTTAGAAAATAAAATTATTGATCTTGCCGATCAATTATATAAAACCACAGATGTTCGTTTGCTTTGTATCGATGAAATTCATAAATACCCTAATTGGAGACAAGAGTTAAAAAATATCGCCGATATTTACCGGGATTTTAGAATATTATTTTCAGGCAGTTCAGCGATTGATTTAATTCAAGGAAAATATGATTTATCCAGAAGAGTGACACTTCATCATTTGCATGGTTTTTCTTTTCGAGAATATTTAGAATTTTCTTTAAATTTAAAACTTCCCCTCATCGATTTTAAAACACTCACAAAAAATCATCTCGAATTTACACAAGCTCTTTCTATTCCACAAATCCTTAAACATTTTAAAGAATATCTTAAAATAGGGTATTACCCCTTTTTTAAAGAATTACCTAAAGAACGTGATAAATTTCAAGCGATTGATAATACAACACTCAAAACTATTTATGAAGATATTGCCAGCTTACATTCTCTGAAAACGTCTACCTTACTGACCATAGAAAAATTATATAAATATGTTATTAATTCTTTACCAGGTGAAATCAGCGCTTATAAATTAGCGAATACCTTAGGTAAGGATTTTGAAAGTATTCGCGAATATTTGCATCTGCTTGAACAGTCAGGGCTTATTCGGCTTTTGTACCCAAAAAAATCAGGAAAAGCCTATCTTCGCACACCTGCCAAAATGTACCCTGAAAATACTAATCTTATTTATGCGAGTTATTTACCTATCATTCAAGATTCAGCCATCGGTAAAATAAGAGAAACGTATGTCATGAATCAACTGCAAAATGCGGGATTGTCAGCGTATTACAGTGATATTGGAGATTTCAGCGTAGAGGGTTTCGTATTAGAGATCGGCGGTAAAAACAAAACAAAAAAACAAATTAAAGAAGAAGCAAACGCCTTTGTGGTAGCGGACGATATTTTATTGGGCGATAAACGGACTATCCCTTTATTTCTTTTAGGGTTTTTATATTAGTTTGCTAGTAAAGTAATATCTGTGCTAAAATCGCGCTTCAATTCGTTATCACTCAAAAATTAATTTTCCTGAGGTCTTATTTACATGCTTTCTCAAGGGTCAATTCCAGAAAAAAATGGCATTTTCGGGGTGCTCCCATCAGATTGTTTCGTAACGGTCATTTTGTTTTTTACGCCTACGGAAATCGCGAAGTTTCCAGTCGTATCATCCCACTGGAAAAAAATAATAAAAGAAAAAGGGCAGCCCTATTGGAAACAACAGTGTCTTTATATAGGATTAAATGTTCAAGCTTTGAAAGCAACAGAAGCATGTTTAAGAATAATAACAGAAGAATCAAAACAAGAAGATAATGTGCATGGAAGTGAGTCTTTTTTGTATTATAAAAATCTGTATGCGTCATTCAACCGGCTTCCCCGTGGAGAAAGACATGGAGTGCGCGAGCCATGGGAGTTGTATTGTTTAAGCGGCCAACCCGAGCTTATTTTGGAAAAAATAACTGCGGCTGCTAATGATATGGGTGCATCAGCACTGCATTATACTGCATTGAGTGGCTCTCTTGATGCATTAAAACGTGTATTAAAAATAAAAGAACTTGACCCGTTAGCGCGAGATAATATTGGTAGAACTTTATTACATTACGCAGCAGTAAGTGGTTCTGTTAAAGTCTTGGATTATGTATTAACATTAAAAGGAATTGATCGGTCAGCAGAAAATTACTTTAGGAAGCCTCTATTATTTTATGCAGCACGGAGCGGTTCTCTCAACGTAATCTACCGCGTACTTCGCATGGATATAGGCTATGTCTCCCGTTTACGAAAAAATACAAATAAAAGATTATTAGCACAAAACGCGGCGGTTTTATTAGAGCCTATAGCAAAAAGTGGTTCTGTCGATATTTTAAATCAATTATTAACAGAAAATCCTCATTTTTTATTTTTTAGAAATGAAAATGATAACACCCTATTTCATTGGGTAGCCCTAAGCGGTTCTGTTGAAATATTAGATCAAGTATTGAAAAAACTCGAAGAAGAAATCATGCTGAACGATCGATTGTGCTTAGCGGATCCTAACAGGCAAAATAAACGCATTAAATTAAAAAATTTTCCATTAAGAAAAGATCGCCAGGGTGAAACTATATTACATTATGCAGCGTGCAGTGGTTCTGTTGCTGTTTTTAAACGTGCATTAGAAATCACAGGAATTTGCTCAGTAACATATCCTGGAGGCAAGCCTATAGAGTATTTTCAAGAGATTGATCCATTAGAACGAAGTTATGAAAACAGCACTATTTTGCATTGGGCGGGATGGGGGGGCTCTATTCCTCTTTTTAAACTTATATTAGAAATCAAAGGGATTGCTTTACTAGAACTCGATCAAAAGGGAAGAACTGTCTTGCACTATGCAGCTTGGAACGGTTCTGTGGAACTTTTCGAGCATATTATACTAGAGATTCCCGAGATCAAGCCTTTAGCACGAGATGAAGAGGGCAGAACCGTATTACACTATGCGGCATTGAGCGGCTCCGCTTCACTTTTTAAGTGTGCACTCCGCATTCCAGGCATTAATCCGTTAGACCGAGACAATTTTGGCCGCACTGTGTTACATGCCGCAGTATTGCATCCGTATGGTTCTCTCGAAATTTTAAAATGCATATTAGAAATTGAAGGGATGGATCTTTCAGCACTTGATAATGATAGCAAAAATGTATTGCACCATGCAGCCCTAGGCGGTTCGGTTGAATGTGTGGTGTATCTCTATGCTCATCGCAATAAATTTAATTTTGATTTTGCTTTATCTATTAGAAATATTAATCTTTCTAGCTTATCAGAGGATATGAGAAACATCTTATTCTTCATTAAAGCTGATATACAAGGAGTAGATATCAAAAAAGCAGATTTTTGTGCGAAAATTCTACTTTGTGGAGTTGCTATTCTAACAACAACATTTGCCATAATCGCTTTAGTAAGCTCTTTTCCGATCATGTCTTTTATAATTACACTTCTCGGCATTCTTGTAACGGCAAGTGTCAGTGCAGAGGCTATCAGAGTTTTTGATAATCGTTCTTGCTTTGCTCGATTTTTCCGACCCTCTTCTAATCCATTTGAACAATATAATTATAGACGCAGTTTCTCTTCTCCTCCTTCTGTTGCTGTTGCCGCAGAGGAAAGTCCAGACCAAAGTTTCGTTCCAACTTTAGGATGAATTCTCTTTCTAATCAACTACCTCTCCTCTAAACCGAGTTTTCATCGTTTTTTCGGTGGACGTCAAGGATAAACGTTGAATTTTCGGTTTTAGAATATGATTTGACCAATATTGATATGTACTATACAATCTCTGCCCTTATCATAATTAAGAAATTTACAAAACAATGGCAAACCCCAGATGGCGAAAATTGATTAATGCATTCTCAGCCTTAGCTGACATGGCAAATGCAGCAGGTATTGGTTCGCACATTATTATTTCGCTTTTTCCTATTGGAACAGCTCTTTTAGAGAGTGTTTTTTCTGTTTTAACTTTTTATGCGGATCCGCTTATTTATTGTTTCAGAGCAGCCATGAGAGTCACTCGTCTTATTGGTAGAAAATTTTATCCTCACACCGAAACGGATTTTGAAGAAGAGCAATATGGTGTGCATCCGAAACAAGATAAAGTAGATGTCATTGCGACTTGTCTATTTTTAATGGCCATCGGGTTATTTTTTGTTCCTTCTTCGCTATTGGGTTTGCAAGCAGCCTTAGCCTGGTTTTTAGGGTTAGCAGGCACTGTGATTACTATTTACTTTGATCATTATTGGCCATCGCAGAAAGCTCAGGAGAAAGTAAAAGAACTAGAGCAAGAACCAAATGAATATAAAGAATCAGCGGAATATAAAGAGAAATATGAAAAAGCAAAGACGTATGCTAACCAAAAATACTATTCCACACGGCTTTATGCGACATTAATTTGTGGGATGTTAATGCTTTTAGTTATTGGCTCAATTACGACGGCTGGCTTGCCTTTATCCGCAACCACTGTCTTGTTATTAAATGGTATAGCTAAAGCGGGGAGTGTGCTTTTAGTAGCAGTCAATGTCGCGCGACCTATTAATTGGATGTGTCCTAACGCCTTCAATAAAGCATTCTGCTGGGTTAAGGAAAAATTTTATGGTTGTTTCGGTTGGAAAAAAGTAGAAGATCAAAATGATATACCTGTTATAAGTAATTCACGAAGCAGGAGCAGCAGTACAAAAAGTATGCGCACTCTACTATCTGTAAATCAAAAAGTAGTAGCCGAAGTATCCCAATTCGATTCTACGTCTCAGCAGCTTCCTCAGCCATCCCAGGTCGAGGTCGTCCCAGCCAGTCCACAATATTCAACGCCACCGAGATCACCTCTTTCTTGTGCTATTCTATAAAAAATTAATTAATGTAAGATGGATTAATAGTAACGTTCATGTTACTATTAGTTATGAAAATAAAAGAATATATTGACCGATCTGGCCAGTCGCTTTTTGCGAAATGGTTCAATGGGTTAGATAATATAGCAGCAGCTAAAATAACTACAGCTCTTTATAGGTTAGAGCAAGGGAATGACTCGAATGTAAAAAGCGTTGGTGGTGGCGTATTGGAATATAAAATTTATTTTGGCCCAGGCTATAGAATTTATTTCGGTAAAGAGGGAGATGAATTAGTTATTCTACTCAGTGGGGGTAGTAAAAAGCAGCAAAATAAAGATATAAAACTAGCTAAGGAAAAATGGAATGAATATAAAAGGTGTAAATAAAATCGAGGATTAATATATGGCATTAACAAAAGATTTTAAATTAACAATAATGGCTCGTGCACATAAAGATAAAAAATTCTGCGCGGCAATGTTATCAGAAGCAATTAATGAATTATTATCTGGTGATGTAGATACTGGAAAGGCTATTTTGCGTGACTATATTAATGCGACCATTACTTTTGAGATGTTATCTAAATGTATGGAAAAAAATCCAAAAAGCCTGATGCGGATGTTAAGCCCAGATGGAAATCCTACTAGTAAATCCTTGTTTATGATTTTTCACACCATTCAAAAACTCAAAAAAATACACTATAAAATAGCTATCACTTGACTATAATTCATAACAAAATTTATCTAATAGAGTATAAACAGCAGAGCCGTGAAGTATTTGCCCTGCATACGGCGACCAGCCGCATTTCGTTTTTAAATTTTTTTCTGAAATTAAAATTTCTTTTTTAAGATCGACTAACACCAGATCATTATTTTCAGGCAAGTTAAAAATTTCGCGTGCGCGTTTAGAAGTGAGGGAGACAATTTCTTCTAAACTCAGCAAATTTTCGTAATGTGCGTTTAATAATAAAGACAAAGTGGTTTCAATGCCTGGCATGCCTGAAGGACATTCCCCGTAAGGTTTCTCTTTTTCAGCAGGTGTATGGGGTGCGTGGTCAGACCCCATCGTATCAATAATACCTGCATGAATTGCCTCAAAAAGTGCTGCGCGATCGCTCGCTAAACGTAATGGCGGGTTGACAACTGCCTTACCTTTGAGTGTAGGGTAGCTCGCAGCATCGAGAAATAAATGATGCGGGGTAGTTTCTGCATATACGGGCAGGCCTGCTTGTTTGGCGCGGTCAATCAAACGAATTTCATCACTGCTTGAGACATGCAAAATATAGAGTTTAGTGTGATAACGCTCTGTAAGTGCAATCGCTTTTTTAACAGCACGACAGGCGACCATGACATTACGGATTTCAGAATGTACAGCGTAATCTTTTCTGTCTTGAAACTGAAGTTTACGTTGCTGCAATAAATGTTCATCTTCCGCATGTACAGCCACCAATAAATCATTATCTGCTGCGATACGGAATACTTTTTCTAAACTCTCGTCATCATCAATGACTAAATTACCCGTGCTGCATCCCATGAATATTTTAATACCTATAATACCGTCTTTGACTTTTACAATTTCATCGAGATGATTTTTGTCTGCGCCAAAAAATAATTGATAACGTAATGGAATATTCACTTCTTGTAGCTGTTGATTAATTAATGCTTTTTTTTTCTGTAAATAGTCTTGTGTGACGGTGGGAGGCAGCGTATTGGGCATATCAAACACGGTTGTATAACCCCCTTGAATAGCGGCTTTTGCCCCTGTACACCAATCTTCTTTGTATTCATGGCCTGGTGTACGAAAATGGACATGGGGATCAATTAATGCGGGTAAGGCTGTTAAATGAGGATCATCAATAGTGATGTCTTGCGCGCTTGAGATAGGCGGGAAATCAATTAATGCGCCATAAATATCTTTTATTTTTTTAATAGTAATCACTAAATTTTTACCTTGACTTGATCCCGATCAAATGACTTTTCGCAATAATGACAGGTTAATTTAATTTGTTTGCCTTGATCTTCAATATTAAAAAGACTTGTGACAGGTTCGTTATGTGTAATACATGCTGGATTAGGGCAAAGAAATATATTTTCAATCGTACGCGGGAAATGCGTAGTCATTTTTTGAATGACTTCAAAATCTTTAATAATGTTAATCGTTGCCTCGGGCGCGAAGATAACAACTTCGTTTGCCTCATCATTGGTTAACACACGATTTTCGATTTTTAATAAATCTTTTAAAGAAATCAGTTTGCTCGGCAGATTAAGCCCCATCGTGACTTTATTTTTGCTCTCTAATACTTTGAGCAAGTGCATAATACGAGGTGCTTGCCCAGGTCGGATGTGATCAATCACCGTTCCATTTTTTATCGCAGAAACTGGAAGTGTTTTACTCATGGTAATGTCTCGTTTAATAATAATGCTAATAACGCTTGTCGCACATAAACTCCGTTGGCCGCTTGAATAAAATAATGTGAATAAGGTGTTTTATCCACGCCTATATCAATTTCGTTAATGCGTGGCAAAGGGTGCAGCACTTTTAAATTGGGTTTTATTTTTGTATTATGCAGTAATGCAGGCGTTAAAATATAATTATGTTTGATGAGTTGATATTCTGTTTCTGAAAAACGTTCTTGCTGAAAACGTGTTAAATATAATATATCAACTTTAGGGAGTACTTCTTCCATTGAGCGATGAAATGAAAACCGTACTCCGTGTTTTTTTAACGCATCACAAATAGGCTCTGGTAATGTTAGCCCTTCGGGTGAGACTAAATAGAGGCGTACATCAAATAGCATGCATGCCTGGGCAAATGAGTGAATAGTGCGCCCATATTTTAAATCACCTACTAAAGCAATGCTTAAACCATCAAGGCTTTTTTGGCATTCTTGAATAGTAAATAAATCGACGAGTGCTTGGGTCGGATGCTGGTTGGCTCCATCGCCTGCATTGATAACAGGTTTCGCAGAGACTTCTGCCGCGAGACGCGCAGCGCCTTCGCGCGGGTGTCGTATGATAATTAAATCAGCATAGTCAGAAATGACGCGTATGGTATCGCTTAATGTTTCGCCCTTCTCCGTGGAAAGTTTTTCACCGCTCGCAAAACCGAGAGTTTTTCCATCCAAACGTAAGGCGGCGGATTCAAAGGATAAGCGTGTTCGCGTTGATGCTTCAAAAAAACAACTGGCGATTAATTTTCCGCGAATATGGGTTGAACTAGGATCTTGCTTTAATTGCCTGGCTGTTTTTAAGATGAGCTGGATTTGCTCAACAGACAAATCTTTAATGGATAAAATATCTTGTTGGTAAAGCGGATTAACCATCGTTCTAACCTCAATGACACTTATAGTTCAGTTGCTTTTGGTGGTATATTATGTTGGAATTGCTCGATTAATAAAAGAAATATTATTATGGATCATAAGGCACTGATACAGTCACTTTACCAAATTGGTTCTATTAAATTTGGTGATTTTGTTTTAAAAAGCGGACAAAAATCCACTATTTACCTTGATCTTCGTCAAATTATTTCTTATCCCAAGGTACTGCGAACGGTCGCCGAGATTCTTTGGCAACAGGTTAGTCGTTATTCGTTCGATTTAATTTGTGGTGTACCTTATACCGCATTGCCCATTGCCACCTGTATTTCGCTTAAACAAAATATTCCCATGGTGATGCGACGTAAAGAAGCTAAAAATTATGGAACAAAGCAACGCATTGAAGGTGCTTTCCAGGCGGGCCAAGAATGTTTAATTATTGAAGATATTATCACGACAGGCAGCAGTATTATTGAAACAGCAGAAGATATTGAAACGGCTGGATTGAAAGTGAATCATGTCTGTGTACTGATTAATCGAGAGCAAGGCGGAGAAGAAAACCTACGTCAACGTCATTATACTGTTCACGCTGTTTTTACATTGAAAGAAATCTTGAACGTATTATTGCAAATGAATATATTACCTGAATCTGAACGTCTCATTGTGAATACTCTCCTCCATGAAACCACATAAACGACTTTCGTATAGTGATCGCGCAGGGCTTTGTACGAATCATCTAGCCCAGCAATTGTTTTTATTATTACACGATAAAAAAACGAATTTAGCGTTATCTGCAGATGTGAATACAGGTGCCGAGGTGCTTGCATTAGCTGACCAGCTCGGCCCTGAAATTTGTGTACTCAAAACGCATGTCGATATATTAACGGATTTTACTTTAGAATTTACGCAAGAATTAGTGGCATTGGCACGTCAACATCAATTTTTTATTTTTGAAGATCGGAAATTCGCTGACATTGGCAACACAGTGAAGCAGCAATATGAACAAGGTATTTATCATATTTCAGATTGGGCAGATATCGTTAATGCGCACAGTTTACCCGGGTCTGGTATTGTTTCAGGGCTTGCGGCCATTGGCTTGCCTAAACAACGTGGTTTATTATTACTTGCGGAAATGAGTTCATCAGACAATTTATTTAGCCCTGAGTACACGCAAAAAACAGTCCGCATGGCTGAACAATTTCCAGAGTTCGTATTGGGCTTTATCGCGCAGAAAAAATTAGTTTCAGATCCGCATTGGATTTATATGACACCTGGCGTGCAATTAACTGAAGGAAAAGATTCTTTAGGCCAGCAATATATCACACCCGAAAAAGCATTCATCGAGAATGGAAGCGATATTATTATCGTGGGTCGCGGTATCTTGCAAGCGCAAGATCAATTAGCGGAGGCAAAAAAATATCGCCAGGCAGGTTGGGATGCCTATTGCGAGGCAATTAAAAGAGATATTATTTAGAATTCTCTGTCTCTTCCATTTTTAATCATTCGAATGTTTTTGTAATTTACCGATATTTCCAGTATCTTTTACTTCACGTCCCGGTGGCACAGATGGATAGCGCAGCCCCCTCCTAAGGGGCAGGTCGGCGGTTCGAATCCGCCCTGGGACGCGAAAATAACCCATGGATTAAAAAATAAATTTTTGAAGAGAGATTTACCTAAAAAATTTCATAAGGTGATTTAATATGAAAGTAGATGATATCCCATGTGGAAAATATCAGCATTATAAAACTGGAAAGTTATATGAAGTTATCGGTGGTGCTCGTCACAGTGAAACCCAGGAAGAAATGATTATTTATAAAGCATTATATCAGTGCAACCAATTTGGTAATAATCAAGTATGGGTTAGACCTAAAGAAATGTTTATCGAGCATGTTATTTATAATGGATACCCTCTTCCACGATTTAAACGAATAGATGAATAACATGGCCAATTAGGTATGTCTGTCTGTATGGTAATGTAGCAACTGTTTGGGTGGCGCAAAAGGCTTAAGTAAAGTTAGTTTTGTTTATCTTTTTTATCTTCATCGATTTTTTGTTTTGTAATTGCTTTAACTTCTCTATCGAAATCAGATTCAAAAAGACGATCTTGAATAATACGATATTTTTCAAATTCGCTTTTTACATGGTCTTTAGCAATTTTTGCGCTGATTTTTCCTGCGTCTTTTAATATGTCGCGAGCATCTAGTTCGAGAAGCTTGTCTAGTTGTATAACCCAGTCTCCCATCGTCATTGGCATTTTGCGTTTAGCACGACCTTCAGCTAACTCTAGGTAGGCGTTGACAATGCGACCAAGAGAATCTAATTCATCTGCCGATAGGTAGTTTTTTGCAATGGATACGTCTGGCTTAAGGATTTTGCCATTTGGGCTATTTTCCCAGGTGGTAAGACCCATGTACTGTTTATTGCTGTCAGCGCGTTTATGAATAAGTTCAGATGCGGTATGGCCATGAATAGCGTAGTGCAGTTTGTTTTGGACTTTAGCGAAGAATTCGCGCGTAGTGGGCGCGTCTTTATTATAATCCACACTGATTGTATAGATGTCGGTAATCTTTTGGTAGAAATGGCGTTCGCTAAGTCGAATTTCTCGGATTTCAGCTAGCAACTTGTCAAAGTAGTCTTCGCCCAAAAAATTACCATTCTCTAAGCGTTTTCTATCTAGTACATAACCTTTTATTGCAAACTGATGCAGCACTTGTGTTGCCCACTGGCGGAACTGGGTTGCACGTTTAGAGTTTACACGATAGCCAACGGATATGATTGCATCAAGGCTATAAAACTGCGAGTTATATTTTTTTTCATCGGAAGCAGTTATTAGGAATTTCCTAATAACTGAATTTTGATCAAGTTCTTGAGATTCAAACACATTTTTAAGATGTTCATTGATGGTAGGAACGGTTACCTCAAACAATTCAGCCATCAATTTTTGAGTCAGCCAAATAGTCCCTTCCTCATAGCGTGCCTCTATGCCTTTTTCACCTTGTTGTTGGGTAAAAATTAGAAATTCAGAGGTACTGTTGCGAATGTTTATCTTGTGTTCTGGATTCTTTTTATCCATGATAGGGGTTCCTTATAGGATACTTGTTAATGAAATTTATAAAGAATGACTGGGCAGTCCTCATCCAGCGTGATCAATCATAGTGGCATCTGCCTTGCCGTGTGGAACACTTGTGGGAATTGAGTGCATCGCGGGGATTAAAGTCAGATACTCTATAAAATCAGGGTTTCTGCCTTTAACTGTATCGAGATAAGCTTTTTTAATCATCGCTGTCACGGAGTCTCTATTTCTTTCAGGGAAAAAATTGTCATTAACGGATCGTATTGCTGTCACTTCTGCGGCAGTACCTGTAAAAAATGCTTCATCTGCCTCATACACTTGCTGGGGTAATATATCTGTTTCTATCATACTTAACTTTAATTGATGTGCGAGCTTGATAACAGTATCCCGTGTTATTCCTGGCAACACAGTACCTGATTTTGGCGTATATAATATATTATTTTTAACCATGAAAAAATTCTCGGCGACTCCTTCAGAAATATAACCTTTGCTATCTAACATTAATGATTCATGGTAATGCGTACCTTGTAATTCTAAAGACGCTAAAATGCCATTGACATAATGCCCGCATAATTTAGCGCTCACATCCGTGGAGTCAGGATGGATACGAATATAAGTGCTTATTTTAACATCCACACAGTCACCCGGGAAATACGCTTCCCAAGGCCAGCAGGCAATAATAAATTCTATAGGATTGCCGGTAGGATTAACGCCCATTTTACCATACCCATAAAAAGCAAGGGGTCTGATATAACCCGCATCAAGTTGACTGGCATGCACCACTGCTTTAATGGCTGTTATAATTTCATCTTTAGAATAGGGTAAACAAATGTTTAATACGTTTGCCGAATATAAAAATCTATCGACATGATCTGCTAAGCGAAAAATGGCAGGGCCGTTTTCTGTCTTATAAAATCGAATGCCTTCAAAAGCACCGCCGCCATAATGCAATGTATGTGATAACACATGAACTTTGGCTTGCTCCCACGGGATTAGTTTTCCATTTTGCCATATTGTTTGCGTTGCTTGCATGGATTTCTCTTCTATCTTAGGGATGCGTTCCATCCACATAATACCATTTTTCATTCTCAACACTAAATTCGCTAATCTCATGTAAAACATTTTTTTTATTATCAATAGAATAATAGGCGCAAAACTCAACGAATCCTTTTGTTGCGTCATGATTTGTTCTTATCACTTTTAACCCCGCCCAATTTATTTTTTTCGCCCACGCACGTGTTGCCTTCGCGTCAAAATTATCTGCTGCGGGTGATTTCATCGTCTGTGCAATATAATCCATATTCATTTGAGTATAGGCGGTATATCGAGAGCGCATTAATTCTTCTGGAGCCGATGGATTTTTTTGATTAGAAATAAAAAGACCACAGCAGTCCACGTAAGCTTTATTTGTGCCACAAGGACATGCATCACGATTTTGCATATTTCTATCTCATTTTATGATTATTTTTTTTAAGTATAGAGAGGCCCATACCAGAAATTGCTATCATTATAAGTAAATAAATACAGGGTGTCAGATAAATATTATAATTTAATTTAATCATATTCATGATAATAAGGGGTGCCATGGCTCCAAACACAGTAAACCCAATGTTGTAACATAAGGCAACGCCTGTTAAGCGAATCTTTGGTTCAAAAATACTGACAATAACAGGAGGTGTAACCATAGCAGCAACCCCTCCCACACATCCAAGAATAATCAGTCCTTCTATGAGATGGCTGCTATAAATTATAAATCAAGAAATAACTCAGAGGAATTAAAAAACAAGATAACACTAATAATCCTTTTAATAGAGTGCTAGGCTCAAGATATTGAGCAACATGCCCTGCAAGATAAATGGTAATCACAGTGATAACCATTAAAATAGTCATGGGATAACTAATAGACTGATTATCTATTTTTAATATTTCATGTAGATAAGTTGGCATAAAAACCATCGTCACCACCACTAAGCTCGCCATAACGGAGATAATTGCTGTTGCTGCAAGAAATTCTATAAAATGATGCCGAAACAAATAAACGAGTGGTAATTTAGGCACATCATGGATTTTCTGAAATACAGCAGTTTCATGCAGTTTCTTACGAATTTTATAGCTCACTATGCATATAGCCCCGCCAAAAATAAAAGGTAATCTCCAGCCAAATTCAGTGAGTTGCGCTACTGTTAAAAAATGATTTAGTATTTGGTTAATCAATATGCCTAATAATAATCCGCTATTGACTCCAAACAATGTAATCCCAAACGCAATACCCTGTTTTTTTTCGATTGTTTCTTTAATATACACATAAGTGGCGGGTAATTCGCCCCCTAACGCAAGGCCTTGTATCAATCGTAAAATTAATAATAAAAAAGGAGCTGCCATTCCAATGGCTGAATAAGTGGGTAAAAAACCAATGCCTAATGACGACATGCCCATCAGAGCAATTGTCATAATAAGCACTTTTTTTCTTCCGTATTCGTCACCCACATAACTAAAAATAATCCCTCCAAGAGGACGGGCAATATATCCTAAAAAAAACAAAAAATAACTTTGAATAATAAGGGTTAAATTATTATGCGATGGGAAAAATTGGCGCGAAAAATAAACGGAAAAAACCCCATAAATAATAAAGTCATAAAATTCTAACATCCCGCCTATGGCAGCCAATGTTACAATCTTTCGTTCTTGCTTATTAAGTGAATACATCGGTTAAGTTATCCTCATTTCTCATCATTTTCAAAACAGTGTCATTGTACATATTTTTTAGAGCAATAAACAATCTTGTTATTTATCTTAAAACCCCTTTACAATGTCACTCTTCATTAATTTTTTGAGTAAAGCGCACATGGTATGGAAAGCTCACTATCTTGCACCCGATCCTACTCAATGGAAAGGTCGCGCTGATACGCCCCCTGCTTCCTATTTTTTCCAAGCGATGCAGATGTTAAATTTACTCGAAGGTTTCCCGACTAAAGCAACTGACCTTACTTTTGCATTAATAGGCTTTCGTTGTGATGAAGGTATTCAACGCAATCATGGGCGGATTGGGGCTGCAGAAGGGCCTACAGCCATTCGGCATGCTTTAGCGAGGATGCCTTTGCAAAAACAAACAGCCGCCTATTTTGATGTAGGTAATATTATTTGCTCTGATGATAATTTAGAAGCATCGCAACATGCACTGGGCGAGGTTATTTCTATACTCTTGCAGCAACATATCAACCCCATTGTCATTGGTGGTGGACATGAACTTGCCTGGGGACATTATCAAGGGATTGCTCAAGTTTATCCAGACAAGCTCATCGGTATTATTAATTTCGGCTCACGTTTTAATATGCAACCCTTACTTTCTCACAATTACGGAACATCGACCTCCTCTTTTTTACAAATCGCAGAAGCGCACCGCGCTACAAAACGGCGTTTTGATTATAATTGCATAGGCATACAACATGCGTCTAACATTCGGCAACTGTATGAAATAGCTAAATCTTACGACACAAAAATTATTTGGGCGGATGAATTACATCAAGGTCAACAAGAAAAAGTGATCGATTTTATTGATCGTATTATTGATCAAAATGAAATAATTTATGTCAGTTTGTGTTTGGATATATTTAGCGCTGCGTATGCCCCAGGCGTCAACGCTCCACAAATCTTAGGTTTATCCCCATGGCATATTATTCCTCTCATCAGAAAAATAGCCGCATCGGGCAAAGCTATTTGCTATGATATTGCTGAAATGTCACCGCGTTATGATTTTGATCATCATACTGCAAAATTAGCAGCTAATCTGATTTATGAATTTATTCATCATTATCATGAGTCAACGCACCTGTGGTAAAACTCACTCCACATTTATTTCAACAGCAGCTCTTAAACTGGTTTGATCAATTTGGCCGAAAAGATTTACCTTGGCAACAAGATAAAACGCCTTATCGCGTGTGGGTTTCAGAAATCATGTTGCAACAAACGCAAGTTAATACAGTGATTGCTTATTTCGACCGTTTTATGACACATTTTCCGACTATCGAAAAACTTGCAAATGCAAATGAAGATACTGTTTTGCATCTCTGGACAGGTCTTGGTTACTACAATCGCGCTCGCAATCTACAAAAAGCTGCGAAAATCATTATTCAAGATTATGACGGAAAATTTCCAGATCAACCTCATACATTGGAAAAATTACCAGGCATCGGCCGTTCAACTGCCGGCGCAATTTTGTCGATTGCATTCAATAAACCCGCCGCTATTTTAGATGGAAATGTCAAACGCGTATTAACAAGATTACATGGCATCACAGAATGGCCTGGCGCTCCACAAGTCACAGAGCAGTTATGGTCTATTGCTGAAAAATACAAGCCAACCCAACGCATTGCTGATTATACACAAGCGATTATGGATTTAGGCGCAACGCTTTGCATACGTGGGAAACCACGCTGTACAGAATGTCCTTTTCAAAAGTCTTGTATTGCACATTCGCAAGGCATCGAAAAAACCTTACCTTATTCTAAACCACGCAAAACACTTCCTGTTCGCGAGACCACTTTGCTTATTTTGCAAAAAAATACAGATTCAGTCTTGCTTGAAAAACGCGCGCCCATGGGTGTTTGGGCTAGCCTATGGAGTTTACCTGAAATCAATGGCACGCCTTCTTTTAAAGAAATTAAAAAAATTTGCCATCAGCGTTTTCAATTAGAAATAAAAAAACTTCAATGGGGTACGTCCTTTAGGCATACATTCAGCCATTTTCATTTAGATATTGCGCCTGCATTGATAACGGTCACTGCAAAAAATAGTCTATTAATGGAAAATGAACAACAAATTTGGTACAATTTAAAAAATTCGCAAATGGTTGGTTTACCCGCACCCGTAAAAACCTTATTAAATAATTTAGAGAAAATACAAAATGACGCGTCTGATTGATTGCACAAAATTAAAGAAAAAAGCAGAAGGTTTAGGCTATCAATCCTACCCCGGCGAGCTGGGTAAAAAGATATACAACGAAATCTCAGAAGAAGCCTGGCAGCTATGGCTGGCCCATCAAACCATGCTCATTAATGAATATCGGTTAAGCATGTTAGACCCCAAAGCACGTGAGTTTCTTGCTCGCGAAATGGAGCTTTTTCTTTTTGATTCGGGGAGTGATAAACCTGCGGGTTACATACCGCCAGAATAGATAGCTCTGCCCTAATCTGATAGGCTGCTTAAAAAATAAGGATTATTTCTAATGGATAAAATAAATTTATTCTCCTTGCTTACCAATGGAATGTCCTGGAAAAAACTTAAATCAATACAGTCTTACCGATTCGCTTTTTATCTATTTGTGATTAATACCTTTATTAGTGTTATTTATTTTAATTACACTCAAGGAATTTTTAGCCAGTACGTTTTTTCTTTTGCCACTGTTTACTTGCTCTGCATATCAATTTTATTATATGAATTTATAGAGTCTTGCAAATTAATTAAACTCTTAGTATTGATTTTATTTGGTCTATTTTATGTAGCATTCACTGCGGTCAACTTATCTGCGTTGAGGTATTTCAATTTACCGCTATGGGCTATAGCTAGCGATGTATTTAACTTCAATATAAAGCTAAAACATCTTCCAGGCTTATTCCAGCAATATGCTTCATTCGACATATTTATTCTGCCTGCACTGCTTGTTATTCCTTTTATAATCTATTTCAGTCACTTAAAAAGCACTGGCAAAAATGCATCTAAGTCATTTATTTTTTTGATCCTTAGCTGTACTACTCATGGCAATCGCACTAACATAACAACTTGATTTTTATTAATTTTTGTAGAAAATA
>JBEPVM010000019.1:0-30221 GCA_041690995.1 Gammaproteobacteria bacterium
TACAAGACTGATTTTTTATTTAGCTAAAACCTAAAATTTCAGTGCGATTGCCCTGTAACTTGACGCCAATGTGTAAGCATTAATATTCAATACGTCTCTTGTTACTCACAACCCATTTCGTTTACAATCACCACCACTCAAAATTTGGCAGGTGATTTTTTTATGCGAAAAAAAATCGTAGCGGGTAATTGGAAAATGAACTGTTCGCGCGCAGAGGCGAAAGCATTGCTGCAAGCGGTTAAAGCAGGCGTACCTGCTTATCCCACTATTTCGGTTGCAATTTTTCCAAGTTTTGTCCATTTGCAGTTGGCTGAAAATCAATTAGTCGATAGCTTAATCGAATGGGGCGGGCAAAATCTTTATGTAGGTAAATCAGGTGCATTTACTGGGGAAGTTTCTGCCTTGATGTTAGTGGATTATGGATGTCGATATGTATTATTAGGACATTCTGAGCGGCGGCATATTTTCAATGAAGATAGTTTTCTCGTGGCGCAAAAATTCAAAACAGCATTGCAATTTGGATTGCAGCCAGTATTGTGTGTAGGTGAGACTTTAGAGCAACGGGAGAAAGGCCATACCGAAGCAGTGATTACAGAACAACTAAGCACAATCATCCAAGTTGTCGATGTTGAAATGTTAAAGCAAGCTGTGATTGCTTATGAACCTGTATGGGCAATTGGCACTGGATTAACGGCTGCCCCTGAGCAGGCACAAGCGGCACATACATTTATTCGTCAATTATTAGCAAAATATAGTATTGATGTTGCCAGAACAGTGCGTATACTGTATGGCGGTAGTGTTAAGGCGGATAATGCGGTTGAATTGTTTGCGATGCCAGATATTGATGGCGTTTTAGTGGGCGGTGCTTCACTAAATGCCGAGAGTTTTTTAGCGATTTGTGAGGCAGCTTCCTAATGTATCAATTTATTTTAATTATCCATCTGTTAACGGTGGCTTGCCTTATTATTTTGGTTTTAATACAACAAGGTAAAGGGGCAACGATGGGTGCTGCATTTGGTAGCGGCGCATCACAAACAGTGTTTGGTAGCCGGGGATCGGGTTCTTTCTTGCTTAAGGTAACGATTGGGTTTGCCGTGATATTTTTTTCTACCAGTATTTTGTTGAATTACGTGGTGAGCAAAGCAGTTAAGCAAACCCACCAAGCTGATTTACCTCAAACAATTTTACCTTATCAAGAGATTCCTCAGGCGCCACAGCCGAGCCATCCAAAAGATAAGTAGACTTAAGATATGCCGAAGTGGTGAAATTGGTAGACACGCCATCTTGAGGGGGTGGTGGCGAAAGCCGTATCGGTTCGAGTCCGATCTTCGGCAGTATTATTATGGAGAATGTTCATTTAGCTGTGTCATTCCCGCGAAGGCGGGAACCCATTTTAATATCTAGCTAAACTAGATTTAGTAAAATAACTATACTTACTAAGGCAGGATTACTTGCGCGTCAAAATAGGTTCCCGCCTTCGCGGGAATGACACAGCTAAGTGAACATTCTGCTGTTATGCTGCCCTATCGCGCAAAGAAAAAAGTTATATTTTACGCCCGATTGCGTTAAGAGGTGCCTTATGTTAGAAAATTATTTACCCATATTGATTTTTATTATAATAGGCGGGCTGCTGGGCGTTGTGGCACAGCTTATGGGTTATCTCCTGGGTCCGAAACGGCCTGATGCTGCAAAAAATTCTCCTTATGAATGTGGCTTTCCTGTTTTTGATGATGCCCGTTTGCCGTTTGATGTGCGTTTTTATCTGGTGGCTATTTTATTTATTATTTTTGACTTGGAAACAGCGTTTCTCGTACCATGGGCTGTTGTGTTTCGCCGGTTGGGCTGGTTTGGCTTAACGGCTATGGGAATTTTTTTAGGGCTTCTTATCATTGGCTTTATTTATGAGTGGAAAAAAGGAGCGCTAGAATGGGAGTGATTAATTTAGAAAGCCAGAATTTAGAAAATCAGAATTTAGAAAATCAGGGTTTAAAAAATCAGGGATTTTTGGTGACTTCATTGGAAAAACTCATTAACTGGGCGCAAAGCGGGTCGCTTTGGCCTATGTCGTTTGGTCTAGCTTGTTGTGCGGTAGAAATGATGCATGCAGCGACTGCCCGCTATGATTTGGATCGTTTTGGCGCGGGTGTTTTTCGTGCGAGTCCAAGACAATCTGATTTAATGATTGTGGCTGGCACTTTGTGTAATAAAATGGCCCCTGCTTTGCGTAAAGTCTATGACCAAATGCCAGAACCGCGCTGGGTCATTTCCATGGGGTCCTGTGCAAATGGCGGTGGGTATTATCATTATTCTTATTCAGTGGTTCGTGGTTGTGATCGTATTGTGCCTGTGGATATCTATGTACCTGGGTGTCCGCCGACAGCAGAAGCCTTATTGTATGGTGTGATACAATTGCAAAAGAAAATTAAACGTGGAAAAATCATTGAGCGTTGAACTATGAGAGAACCATGAGAGATATTGCAGAACTTGCGGCTAAGGTAAGTCATCGTTTCGCTTCTCTGATTGAAACGAGCGATGTCGCGCTTGGCGAGCTTACTTTGACTGTTGCAGCGCAGCATTTGCACGAACTTTGTTTCGCATTGCGTGATGAATCTGATTTTGATTTCAAGTTGTTGATTGATGTATGCGGTGTTGATTATTTGCATTATGGTATTGCTGAATGGGAAACCGAATCAGCAACAGCAAAGGGTTTTGAGCGTGGTGTGCAATGGGGGATAGAAAATAAAAAACTGCCTACACAGCCGCGATTTGCAAGTGTTTATCATTTATTGTCACTCACACACAATCACCGTATTCGTCTTCGTGTCTGGCTCACTGAAACAGAACTGAAAGTGCCTAGTGTTGTTGATATTTGGCCAGCAGCAAGCTGGTTTGAGCGTGAAGCGTTTGATTTGTTCGGGATTTTTTTTAGTGGGCATCCTGATTTACGCCGTATTCTCACGGATTATGGGTTTGTAGGTCATCCCTTTCGAAAAGATTTTCCTTTGATTGGTAATCTTGAGGTGCGTTATGATGCGGAGCTAGGCCGTGTCATCTATGAACCTGTGAGTATTCAGCCGCGAGTATTAGAACCCAAAGTGATTCGTCATGACAATCGTTATCGGGCAGGGGATTAATAGTTAACCATGGAAAAAATGCCAGAAATTCGCAATTATACTTTTAATTTTGGTCCTCAACATCCTGCCGCGCATGGTGTATTACGCCTTATTTTAGAAGTGGATGGGGAGACGATTGTCAGTGCAGATCCTCATGTGGGTTTGCTTCATCGCGCGACAGAAAAACTGGCTGAAAGCAAACCGTATAATCACACAATTGGTTACATGGATCGTTTAGATTATGTGTCCATGATGTGTAATGAACATAGCTATGTATTGGCGATTGAGAAATTATTAGGGATAGAACCGCCTTTACGCGCGCAATATATTCGGGTGATGTTTGATGAGATTACGCGAATTTTAAATCATTTATTATGGCTAGGCAGTCATGGGTTAGACATAGGTGCTATGACGATGTTCTTATATGCTTTTCGTGAGCGTGAAGAATTATTAGATTGTTATGAAGCTGTGTCTGGCACACGCATGCATGCAACGTATTATCGTCCGGGGGGGGTTTATCGTGATTTACCCGGGTGCATGCCGCACTATAAACCCTCAAAATGGCATAACGCTAAACAAGTCGCTGAAATGAATGAAAATCGTCAAGGTTCATTGCTGGATTTTATCTGGGATTTTACGGAGCGATTTCCTAAACGCGTGGATGAGTATGAAACATTACTAACAGATAACCGTATATGGAAACAACGTACAGTTGGGATAGGTGTGATTAGTCCTGATCATGCAATTGCAATGGGTTTCACAGGACCTATGTTGCGGGGTTCAGGTATTGCTTGGGATTTACGTAAAAAACAGCCTTATGAAGTGTATGATCGTTTAGATTTTGCAATACCTGTTGGCAAGACAGGGGATTGTTATGACCGTTATTTGGTGCGAGTAGAGGAAATGCGTCAATCAAATCATCTTATTCGTCAGTGTGTAGAATGGCTGCAAAAAAATCCAGGCCCTGTGATGACAGACAATCATAAAATAGCACCGCCTGCGCGTGTTCAGATGAAAGAAGATATGGAAGCGATGATTCATCATTTTAAATTAATGACAGAAGGGTTTTGTTTGCCTGTTGGGGAAGCGTATGCGGCAATTGAGCATCCTAAAGGTGAGTTTGGTGTTTATCTTGTGTCAGATGGCGCTAATAAACCGTATCGTCTCAAAATTCGTGCGGCGGGCTTTCCGCATTTGGCAGCGTTAGAAACACTTGTGAAAGGTCACATGATTTCAGATGTGGTGGCTATATTGTCGAGTTTAGATATTGTATTTGGGGAGATTGATCGTTAATGACTGATATCTCTAAAGCAGTTCTTTCAGCGCAGGTGCGTGATGCGATTGATCAGTGGTTATTGCGTTATCCTCCCGAACAAAAACGTTCTGCTGTGTTGGAAGCATTGCGTTTGGCGCAAGAAGATAATCAAGGTCATTTGAATGAAGAAATCATGGATGCCGTGGCGGATTATTTAGAAATACCTCCTATTGCCGTTTATGAAGTTGCATCATTTTATACGATGTATAATCTAAAACCTGTAGGACGGCATGTTATTAATGTGTGTTCGAGTATTTCCTGTTTGTTGAGTGATTCCGAAAAAATCATCTGCCATTTGCAACAGCGCTTGGGAGTTGGTTTGGATGAAACAACTTCAGATGGAAAGTTTACATTGCGTGAAGTAGAGTGTTTAGCGGCTTGTGCTAATGCGCCTGTGGCACACGTTGGGCAGAAATATTATGAGAATTTAACGTTTGAAAAAGCGGATGCGATGTTGGACGAGCTGGAGTAGAATTTGTTAATCTTGGTAGATGTGCATTAATAATATAAAAAAAATAAAATAATATTTGCTATACTTAATAATATATGCGAAATATCAGTTTATAGGAGATCTGTATGAAAGCGATGATGAGTGAAACATTACGTGGAATATTAAGTGATCCTAAAAAAAATAGAGCACTGGAAGAGGGGATTTCAAGGTTGAGTTCCCAGCGAGAGAACGCTAAAGCAAGTACTATTATTTCTGTTGGGGGTCATGAATATAAAGTTCGATTTGTTAAGGCAGATTCTAAAAAAAGAAGTAAGTAATGAATATAGCATTTCCCGCCTTTTTACTTTTTCTTCTTATTCTGCCTGGACTTATTTTTAATTTAACGCTTTATAAAATTGAAGATACCCCTTTATTAAATTATGTGTCTCTTACAAGCAAGGCAATTGTAAGTCTTATTTTTGCAGTTATTTTGCATTTTGTATGGGTTCTTTTATTTATTTACCTATTCCACTACCACATTAATTCAGCCTTAATTTTAATACTTGTATCAGGCGCTGGAGATAACCAATTTCCTTCTGTAATATCTTCTATTACAAACCATGAACTATTTATTTTTATTATTTATTTTGTTTCCCTTTGTTTAATTAGCCATTTCTTGGGTATGGGTGTCAGGGGGGTAATAAGGTATCTTAAACTTGAAAAAATTTTTCGAATTGATAGTCCTTGGTATTATTTATTTACAGGCTATGATTGGCAAGATGGAAAGCCCGATGGGGTTCGTATTGCTGCTATTGTTGAAATAGGAGGTAAAGGTTATTTATATATTGGGTGGCTTGATAAATTTTATTTGGATAGTAATGGAAACATCAATCAACTTGTATTAACAAGCACTATGCGTTGAAGAATGGAAAAAGATAAGAAAACACAAGAAGATAATTTAGCAGATCGTTTTTACCCTATAGATGGACATTATTTTGTTCTAAAATACTTGGAAATAAAAAGTTTGAATATACAGTTCATAAAATTGGAATTAGAAAAATAAGCATTTACTAAAAAATTAAAGGGCCACTTATAGAAATCGTATAAGTGGCCCATTTAATTTTGTTGTTATTTCTCAGGAAAGATCCTCTAATTTTTTATCTGTATAAAGGTTACTTAATTATCATAAGATATTGTTAGATAGGGTCGGTTTATAAGCGGCAATATCTATTTTTTAAGAGGAGTTATTGCCGCTTATAGCTCAGTCAGGTCGAGTGGCTATTAATTGCGCGAATTAATTGTTTGAAGGCGGGACATTCGGTTTTGTCGCAAGAAAAGTATTTTTCAGGTATCCTAGCGCACTCGACTCTGTACTATAATCGGCAAGAATCACTGTGGAGTATCAGTGTGGCTAATGAAGTTTGTTTTCGTACTTTGCATTTAGATCAGCCGTGGACGCTCGCGACCTATCAAGGCGCGGGTGGTTATGCGCAATGGAAAAAAATTCTGGCAGAAAAGATCCCGCCCGCGCAGTTAGTGGATGCACTTAAATTGTCAGTTTTGCGTGGTCGCGGTGGCGCGGGGTTCCCCACAGGTTTGAAATGGAGTTTTATTCGCCATGATTTGCCTGGGCAGAAGTATGTTTTATGTAATGCAGATGAAGGTGAGCCTGGCACGTGTAAAGATCGTGATATTTTACGTTTCAATCCCCACCAAGTGATCGAAGGGATAATCATTGCGGGTTATGTCATGGGTGCGACTGTCGGCTATAACTATATACGTGGGGAATTTTGGGAACCTTATCATCGGTTTGAATCAGCACTGGCTGAGGTACGTGCGGCGGGGTTGATTGGCAAAAATATTTTAGGCTCGGGTGTGGATTTTGAATTGTATTCGCACCGTGGTGCAGGCGCTTATATTTGTGGGGAAGAAACGGCGTTAATGGAATCGCTGGAAGGAAAAAAAGGTATGCCTCGATTTAAGCCCCCTTTTCCTGCGGGGCGTGGGTTATATGGTAAACCGACAACCATTAATAATGTCGAAACCTTCGCATCGGTGCCTGTGATTTTAGAGAAAGGCGCTGAATGGTTTTTGAACCTGGGTAAGCCTAATAATGGTGGCTGCAAAATTTTTAGTGTGACAGGCCATGTGAATAAACCAGGTAATTATGAAGTGCCTCTTGGAACGCCTTTTAAAGATTTACTGGCGATGGCGGGTGGTGTTCGAGTAGGACATCGTTTAAAAGCGGTGATTCCTGGGGGTTCATCCATGCCTATATTGCCTGCGGATATCATATTATCGCTGGATATGGATTTCGATTCTATTCAAAAAGCAGGATCGGGCTTAGGATCAGGTGCTGTGATTGTGATGGATGAAACGGTTTGCATGGTGCGTATGTTAGAACGAATTTCCAAATTTTATATGGAAGAGTCGTGTGGTCAATGTACACCTTGTCGTGAAGGTACAGGATGGCTGTATCGTTTAGTGCATCGTATTGTAGAAGGGGAAGGTACGGTGGCGGATATTGAAACCTTAGGGCGTGTCGCGAAAAATATTGAAGGACGTACGATTTGTGCATTTGGTGAAGCGGCTGCTTGGCCTGTCGGTGGAATGTTGAAGCATTTTTATCATGAATTTGTTGAGCATGTGGAGCATGGGCATTGTCTGATAGCAAAGTAGAAGATATTTCAATTACGATTGATGGTCGCGAGTTGCAAGTGCAGCCGAATACGATGGTGATTCAAGCGGCAGATGCAGCAGGTATCTATATTCCGCGTTTTTGTTATCACAAGCATTTGTCTATCGCAGCGAATTGTCGGATGTGCCTGGTTGAAATGGAAAAATCACCCAAAGCAGTGCCTGCGTGCGCGACACCTGTCATGCCAGGTATGACTATATTAACTCGTTCACCTAAAGCGCTGGCAGCACAAAAAGCCGTGATGGAATTTTTATTAATTAATCATCCCTTGGATTGTCCTATCTGCGATCAAGGGGGTGAGTGTGAATTACAAGATTTAAGTATGGGTTATGGCCGTGCAGATTCGTATTTTACGTTTGGTAAGCGTGCGGTGGCGGACCAAGATATTGGACCCTTGATTGCAACAGAGATGACCCGTTGTATTCAATGTACTCGCTGTGTGCGTTTTGGTGATGAAGTGGCAGGGTTGCGTGAGTTGGGCGCGGTGGGGCGTGGCGAGCAGATGGAAATCAGTACGTATGTGAGTCATGCCATTCGATCGGAGGTATCGGGTAATATTATTGATCTTTGTCCGGTGGGTGCTTTAACGTCAAAACCTTTCCGTTTTACGGCAAGGGCGTGGGAATTACAGCAATATCCTGCGATTGCTCCACATGATTGTCTCGGTACGCATATTAATGTGCATACGCGTTCTGGAAAGGTGATGCGTGTCGTGCCGCGTGAAAATGAACGCATTAATTCCACATGGATTGCAGATCGTGAACGATATAGTTATTTAGCGTTAGATCACGAGGATCGCATTGGGCAGCCACGCATTCGTGTGGATGGCCAGTGGCAAGAGACTGACTGGCAGACGGCATTGGAATATGCGGTAGAAAGTTTGCAGAAAGTGATCGCAGCCCAAGGTGCGGAGCAGATAGGTGTTTTGGCATCGCCTAATGCCACCACAGAAGAACTTTTTATTTTGCAAAAATTATTTCGTCAATTGGGTACTTCGGCTATTGATCATCGCTTACGTCAAGTGGATTTCCGAGATCAAGACGCTTTATCACTCTTCCCTGGCTGGGAAGGTTCTATAGCGGATTTAGAAAACCATAAAGCGATTTTATTGGTCGGATCAAATTTGCAAAAAGAGCAACCGCTTGCAGCATTGCGTGTGCGTCAATCAACATTCAAGGGCGGGATAGTTTGTGCTGTGAACATGATGGATTATCATTTTAATTTTAAAGTCACAGCGAAGGAAATAGTTGCACCACAGGATTTCGTATTAGCGTTAGCAGGTATTGCGAAAGCATTACTCCCTGACCAATCGGAGTTAGCGGATATTCAAGTGACAGAACAAGCTCGTGTGATGGCGGAGCAATTACGTTCGACAAATAAATCTTGTATTTTAATTGGGGCGCTTGCATTGAATCATCCTGAGGCATCTTTCATACGTTGGTTAACACACTGTATTGCATCAGCCACCGACAGTACAGTCGCTGTCTTGACGGAAGGAAGTAATGCAGCAGGCGCATGGCTTGCGGGTGCAGTGCCTCATCGAACGGCTGCAGGTAAAAGCGTAGAAAAAATAGGGCTGAATGCACAGACCATCTGGGAGCAAGCGCGTCAAGCGTATGTATTATTAAATATAGAACCTGAATTAGATTGCGCAAATCCAGTTGCAGCTAAGCGTGCGTTAGAAGAAGCGCAATGTGTTATTTCCTTGTCTGTCTTTAAAAATCCTGCGATAGAGCAATATGCGGATGTGATTTTACCGATTGCAGCTTTCACAGAAACAGCAGGTACATGGGTGAATGTAACAGGCGAATGGCAAAGTTTTAAAGGCGTTGCAAATGCATACAGTAACGCGCGCCCTGCGTGGAAAGTATTGCGTGTGTTAGCCAATTTACTGGATTTGCCTGGGTTTGAATACAATTCATCTGAAGAAATATTGCAAGAATTACAGTTATTAGAGAGGGCGCTAAATATGCCGTCATTGCGAGGCCGCGAAGCGCTTGGCCGTGGCAATCCAGCTTTTACGGTAATAGAAAAAAATAGTGAGATTAAATATACACGCATTGGTGAAATTCCTATTTACGGGGGAGATAGTTTAGTGCGACGCTCTTATGCGTTACAAGAAACACAATCTATTATTGAAGGCGAACTTGCTGCCATCCATATTAATTCACGTACTGCTTTAGAATTACAAGTTGAACCTAATCAAGTCGTGACAGTGAAACAGTCGGAGTGTTCTTTGCAGTTACCCATCAAAACAGATGAACGAGTACCGATGAATGCTGTATTTATTCCAGGTGGAATCACAGCGACAAGGGGTTTAAGTGAGTTATTTGGTGAGATTGAAATAATAAAATAGGTAAAATAGATGGAAGGATTATTATTAATTGCGTGGATTGTCGTAAAAATTATTGCGATTGTTCTCGTATTATTGTTGTCTGTTGCGTACCTCACTTTTTTTGAACGCAAAGTGATTGGTTATATGCAATCACGTATTGGTCCTAATCGAATAGGGCCTTTGGGTTTATTGCAACCTATTGCGGATGTGATCAAATTATTAAATAAAGAAATTATTTTTCCAGAAGCCTCTAATAAATATTTATTCGTGATTGCGCCTATTATCAGTTTAGGCACATCGTTAGCTGCGTGGGCTGTCATTCCATTTGATAAAACAGCCGTGTTAGCTAATATCAATGCAGGTGTTTTATTTATATTGGCGCTTTCATCCATGGGGGTGTATGGCATTTTAATTGCGGGCTGGGCTTCAAATTCTAAATATGCCATGTTTGGTGCGTTGCGTGCTGCGGCGCAATCTATTTCGTATGAAATCGCGATGGGGTTTGCTTTAGTGGGTGTCATGATGGCGGCGGGGTCACTCAATCTTGAGAGGATTGTGCAAGCACAAGCCGGTGGTTTATGGCATTGGTATTGGTTACCCTTATTTCCTTTATTTATCGTCTATTGGATAGCAGGTATTGCTGAAACAAATCGTGCGCCTTTTGATGTCGCAGAGGGTGAATCTGAATTGGTGGCGGGGTTTCATGTAGAATATTCAGGCATGATGTTTGCCTTATTTTTCCTGGCTGAATATGCCAATATGATATTAATATCTGCGTTAATCGCAGTCATGTTTTTGGGTGGGTGGTTATCGCCTTTTCAAAGTATACCTTATCTTGAAGCTTTATTTTCATTTGTACCTGGAATTGTTTGGTTTCTGTTAAAATTAAGTATTTTTGTGTTTTGTTATTTATGGTTTAGGGCAACTTTTCCGCGCTATCGTTATGATCAAATCATGCGGCTGGGTTGGAAAGTATTGTTGCCTGTTGCTATCGTATGGATTGGGGCGATTGCATTAGCAGTCCATTTTAATCTAGCGCCTTGGTTTGTAGAGGTATAAAATGCGGCGTTTAATGAGATATTATTTCAAAATCTTTTCTCTTTGGGATTTAATCAAAGGGTTAAATCTGACAGGCCGTTATTTTTTTAAACGCAAAGTGACGGTGCAATATCCCGAAGAAAAAACACCTATGTCACCCCGCTTTCGCGGAATACATGCATTGCGACGTTATGCCAATGGAGAAGAACGTTGTATTGCATGCAAATTATGTGAAGCTGTTTGCCCTGCGCTCGCGATTACGATTGAAGCAGAACCGCGAGAAGATGGTTCACGGCGCACGACACTCTATGAAATTGATTTATTCAAATGTGTTTATTGTGGTTTATGTGAAGAGGCATGCCCTGTAGATGCAATCGTTTTAACACGTAATCATGATTATCACTTTGAGAATCGAGTTGAAAAAACTTTAACAAAAGACAAGTTATTATTTATTGGCGATAAATACGAAGCGCAAATTGCGGCTGACCGTGAAGAAGATAAAGGATTTAGATGATGACAGCGTTACAAATTATTTTTTATGTCTTTTCCAGCATAGCAATTATGTCAAGCTTATTGGTTATTACATCGCGTAATCCTGTGCGTAGCGCGCTTTCGCTGGTTTTAACTTTTTTTGCGATGGCGGGTGTCTGGTTGCTTTTACATGCAGAATTTTTGGCATTAATTTTAGTATTGGTGTATGTCGGTGCTGTGATGACATTATTTTTGTTCGTAGTTATGATGCTCCGTGTGAATGTAGTCAGTTTGCGCGCGGGTTTTGTGCGTTACTTACCTTGGGTCGTTTTATTAGTAGTCATGATGGTTAGTTTAATGGTCTTGGTCGTGGGGTCAAAACAATTTGGGCTGCTTATTACACCTCTGCCTTTGCCTGAAGCAGCGCATTTTAATAATATAGAGGATTTGGGAATGGTGCTGTATACCGAATATGCTTATCCTTTCGAAATTGCGGCGGTATTATTACTCACGGCTATTGTAGCGGCGATCAGCTTAACGCATCGCAAACCAGTCAGGCGAAAAATACAAAAGATTAGCCAGCAAATGGCTGTGCAGCGTAAAGATCGCGTGACATTAGTTAACGTGCCATCGGAAAAGAAAATGTATTCATCGGGAGGAGGGCAGTAATGGTATCACTCTCAGATGTTCTGATAATAGCGGCTATTTTATTTGGTATTGGCATTGCCGGCATTATTATTAATCGAAAAAATATTATCGTCTTGTTAATGTCTATTGAATTAATACTGCTTGCGGTCAATACGAATTTTATTGCATTTAGTTATTTTTTAGGGAATAACACTGGGCAGATCTTTGTGTTTTTTATTTTAACCGTTGCGGCGGCAGAAGCGGCTATTGGGTTGGCAATCATGGTCGTATTGTTCCGCAAGCGAGGTACGATTGAAGTTGATGAACTGGATACATTGAAAGGATAAAAGGATACGTTGTGGAAAATAACTTGTTATCTATTGCGCTTCTAGTGATTTTATTGCCTTTAGTGGGAGCTATTGTAACGGGGCTATTAGGCAAAAAAATTGGGCGCAGTGCAACACATTGGGTCACTATTTTATTAGTGGGCTGCTCTTTTTTATTGTCTTCTTATTTATTCGCAGAAATCGTGCTATTAGGCCATCCGCCCGTTGAAGGGGTGATTTATCATTGGATGACCGTAGGCCAAATTAAATTTGATATTGCTTTATTATTAGATCGTTTAAGTGCAGTGATGATATTTATCGTAAGTTTTATTTCATTGATGGTACACATCTACACAGTGGGTTATATGGCGGATGACCCAGGCTATGAGCGGTTTTTTAGTTATGTGTCCTTATTTACTTTTTCGATGCTGACGTTAGTCTTAGCCAACAATTTTTTACTGTTGTTTTTTGGTTGGGAAGGGGTAGGGTTAGTTTCTTATTTGTTGATTGGTTTTTGGTTTAAACGCGATAGCGCAGTATCAGGTGGCTTAAAAGCATTTATTGTGAATCGAGTGGGGGATGTTGGGTTTGTATTAGCGATTGCAGCTATTTTATTTTATTTTAATAGCGTAGATTATGGTTATATTTTTAGTCATACCAATAATATTTTAAATAAAACCATTTCTATTTTTCCTAGCACGCAGTTTTCTGTTGTAACAGTGATCTGTATTTTATTATTTATCGGTGTGATGGCTAAATCAGCGCAGGTGCCTTTGCATGTCTGGTTACCTGAGTCCATGGAAGGCCCCACCCCTATTTCAGCTTTAATTCATGCGGCCACCATGGTCACAGCAGGCATTTATATGGTGGCACGTATGTCACCGTTATTTGAATATTCACCCGCCGCTTTAAGTTTAATATTAATAGTAGGTGCGACTACTTGTTTATTCATGGGTTTTTTAGCGGTTGTGCAGCACGATATTAAGCGCGTGATAGCCTATTCTACATTGTCACAATTAGGGTATATGGCAGTCGCATTAGGCGCATCGGCGTATGATGCTGCTATTTTTCATTTAATAACGCATGCGTTTTTTAAAGCATTATTATTCTTGGCTGCAGGGTCAGTGATTATCGCATTGCATCATGAGCAAGATATGCGAAAGATGGGAGGGCTGGCTGTATATATGCCTATTACTTATCTGACATTTGCAATAGGCGCATTAGCCCTAGCCGCGATTCCACCTTTCGCAGGATTTTATTCAAAAGATGCGATTATTGAAGCAGTGCATTTATCAAAGACCCCTGGTGCGCATTATGCTTATTTTTGCGTATTAGCAGGTGCTTTTGTAACACCGCTTTATATTTTCCGTGCGTTTTTTTTAACATTTCATGGCAAAAAAAATTATACGGGTATCGTAAAAGAATCGCCTTGGGTTGTGTTGATTCCTTTGATCGCTTTAGCGATTCCCAGTTTGATGGCAGGCGGGTTATTAATAGGCCCTATGTTATTTTCAACGCCACGTTTGTTAGGAGCGAGTATTTTTATTTTGCCAGCGCATAATGCATTGCTGTCACTCGCAAACGAGTACCACGGCGCTAAATTAATGGCACTGACCGCCGCTCATACAGAAACTTTTTGGTTAGCATTTTCAGGTATCGTGATTGCTTGGTTATTTAATCTTGCACGTCCTCAGTGGTCTGACCGTTTGAAAAAACAATTGAGTGGATTATATGGGATTTTAGTTAATAAATATGGGTTTGATGAATTTAATCAAAAAATACTTGTCCAAGGCTGTCGTCGTTTAGGGAATTTTTTCTATCAATTTAGCGATTTAAAAATAATTGATGGCGTTTTTGTGAATGGATCAGGCAAATTAATTCGCTGGGTTGCATCACGTGGACGGCGCGTGCAGACAGGGTATATCTATCATTATGCGTTAGTAATGATGCTAGGTTTGGTAGGTTTTTTAGGGTGGTTTTTGTTGAATAATAGATGAGTATGAGAAAACCCTATAAATTTCAATTAGGAAGTAGAACCATAGCTTCTTAGTATTTTGGGTCTCAAATTTGCTTGCAAAAGGATGAATTAGCTTTACAATAGTGACCGTTGTTCCTTCATTTAATTCCCATTTTCTTGCTTACCTCAATTGTTTTCTATTAACAAGATAATTAGCCTTATTTAATCAATTACAGGAGGGATAAAATGTCATCTCAACAAAATGTGCCAAGTGGTGAAGTTTTATTGTATCAGACCGAAGACGGCGTTACACGCATTGACGTTCGACTTCAGGATGAAACGGTCTGGCTAATGCAAGCGCAAATGGCTGAACTATTTCAGACAACTAAGCAGAATATTAGTTTACATGTAAAAAATATCTTTGAAGAAGGTGAATTAGTTAAAAATTCAGCAGTCAAGGATTCCTTGACTGCTGCATCCGATGGAAAAAAGTACAATACTAGTTATTATAACCTCGATGTTGTTATATCAGTGGGCTATCGGGTTAAATCTCATCGTGGTACCCAATTTCGTATTTGGGCCGCCCAGCGACTAAAAGAATATCTCATCAAAGGTTTCGCGTTGGATGACATGCGATTAAAACAAGCAGGGGGTGGGAATTACTTTGATGAATTACTGGCGCGTATTCGCGATATACGTTCATCTGAGAAAATATTCTGGCGTAAGATATTAGGTATTTATGCAACCAGTATTGATTACACGGCCGATGCCGAAGCCTCAAAGAAATTTTTTAAAATAGTTCAAAATAAAATGCACTGGGCAGTACATGGCAAGACTGCTGCAGAAGTGATTGCTGCACGTGCCGATGCTACCCAGCCTAATATGGGGCTAACGTCTTGGCCAGGCAGTAAGCTTATACGCGCTGATATAGAGGTAGCTAAAAATTACTTAAATAAAAATGAACTTGAGGTATTGAATCGGTTTGTTTCAATGTACCTTGATTATGCCGAGTTGCAGGCACTGAACCGCAAACCAATGTACATGAAGGATTGGATTGTAAAGCTTGATGATTTTATAAGCTTTAATGAAAAAGAATTACTCACTCACGCTGGGAAAATCAGCCATCAGCACGCAATTGATAAGGCGCATACGGAATATGATAAATATAATGCTTTAATTATAAAGGAGCCTTCACCTGTTGAACTTCATTTCGTTGAGGCCGTGCAAACGGTGAAAGAACTGGAAACCCCGAACAAAAAATAGCATAAACAGGGTGATTGAAGCATAGTAGTGAAACCACTTTTTTCAGACCAGCATATTATTGATTGCTTGAGGATCTATTATGGCACCTAAAAGCATTTATGCTGGAAAGACGCTTATTTACTATCTATAGGTTAGCTCGTATGATAGTCAGATTTTATAGACCTTACCTAGAAGAGTAAAAATTTGTTTTTTATTTATGCAGTAATAGGATTTTAAATTATGTGGGTACCTTCTTCAATTTTAAGTATTCTTATTTGGTCTCCTATTATAGGTGCAGTCGCTGCATTGTTGACGGGAGGCGACAAAAACGCGAAGGCAGCGCGTATGATCGCATCAGGTGTTGCGATTATTAATTTATTATTATGTATTCCATTGTATTTGGCTTTTGACCCTGCGAGTTATGCGTTGCAATTTCCCCAAAATCATTTGTGGATTCGTGCCTATCAGATTCATTATGCGTTAGGGATAGATGGCATCTCACTGGCTATGATTATTTTAACTAATTTTACGGGATTATTAGTGATTTTAGCGGGCTGTCAGGCGATTAAAGTCCGTGTGGCTCAGTACATGGCTGCATTTTTAATTATGCAGGGTATGATGATCGGCGTTTTCGCGGCGACAGATGCGATTTTATTTTATGTTTTTTGGGAAGGCATGTTGATACCTATGTATCTCAGTATTGGGATGTGGGGAAGCATAAATCGTAATTATGCGGCTGTTAAGTTTTTCTTATATACTTTTCTAGGTTCTATTTTAATGCTGATTGCCCTGTTATATTTATCTAATCAAACAGGTTCATTTGATATTCAGGGATTTTATGGGTTGCATTTACCGCAGCCTATTCAAGAGTTATTATTTTTTGCTTTTTTTCTTGCCTTTGCAGTTAAAGTCCCGATGTGGCCAGTGCATACTTGGTTACCCGATGCGCATACAGAAGCACCCGCAGGTGGTTCTGTGGTGCTAGCCGCTTTAATGTTAAAGCTAGGTATTTATGGGTTTTTGCGTTTCAGTATGCCTATTGTGCCGAATGCATGCGAGCATTTGGCGTGGTTAATGATTCTTTTATCATTGATTGCTATTGTTTATATTGGATTAGTCGCCATTGTACAGACAGATATGAAAAAATTAATCGCTTATTCTTCTATTGCCCACATGGGTTTTGCAACCTTAGGTTGTTTTATGGTTTATGGCATTGTTCGTTATACCTCACACTATCAAGATGCCTCCATGAGTCTGGAAGGCGCGGTGATGCAAATGATCGTACATGCATTTGGTTCAGGGGCAATGTTCTTAGGCGTTGGTATTTTAGCAGACCGTATGGTGAGCCACAGCCACTTGATTAAAGACTATGGCGGTGTCGCAGCTCGTATGCCAATTTTTGCCGCATTTTTTATGTTGTTTGCCATGTCCAATGTGGGGTTGCCAGGCACGGCAGGATTTGTGGGTGAATTTATGGTGATTATGAGTGCGTTTCACGCTGATTTTTGGGTGGCGTTGATTGCCGCGCTCACACTGATTTTAGCATCCTCTTATACATTATGGATGTATAAACGCGTTTTCTTTGGTCCTATCGTGAGCGATGAAGTGGCTGCAATGCAGGATATTACCTGGTTAGAAAAAACGAATTATATTTTATTGGCGACAGGAGTCTTTTTCCTAGGGCTTTATCCAACACCTGTATTAAATGTACTGCATGCAACGATAGGCCATTTGTTGGTGGAAAGTATACCTATATAACTTAATCACCGTGTTGGCCTGTTTTATCATGGCAGTATTTCTAGGGGATGATGTATGAATTTTGTGATGCCTATTTTTACCGCAGCCTTGCCAGAGATTTTTATTCTCTCTATGGCGAGTATTATTCTTTTGGTGGATGTGTTTTTGAAACAGCGCTATAAAATAGCCATTTATATGCTGACGCAATTGACATTAGTAGGAACTTTTTTATTAGTGACTCGGCAATATAGCGAATATCTACAGCCTATCATTACTTTTAGCGGGCATTATATTGTTGATAAGCTTGCCGTCTTGACGAAATTGTTTGTTTTGCTAACCAGTTTTTTTGCATTTATTTATGCGCGGCAATATATTAAAGAGCGGCATATTCAGAGCGGAGAATATTATAGTTTAGGGTTATTTGCGGTGATAGGCATGTTAATTATGGCTTCCGCCTATAGTTTTTTAACGATTTATCTAGGGTTAGAACTATTGTCTTTATCACTGTATGCTATGGTCGCTTTACAAAAAGAATCGATTGTCGCCACTGAAGCAGCCATGAAATATTTTGTGATGGGTGCGTTAGCTTCAGGATTATTGCTGTATGGTATTTCGATGCTGTATGGTGCGACAGGTAGCATTGGAATTTTAACCATAGGAAATGTATTAGAATCAGGATTACCCCAGCAGAATAGTGTGGTATTACTTGGATTAATTTTTATTTTATCAGGATTACTTTTTAAATTTGGCGCTGTACCCTTTCATGTCTGGGTGCCAGATGTGTATACAGGCGCGCCGACCAGTGTAACGCTTTTTATTGCGAGTGCGCCTAAAATTGCTGCTTTCTGTATTACGATGCGTATCTTAGTTCAAGCATTGCCAACTTTCAGTGTCATATATGTTTCTATTTTAATTATTATTGCTATTTTGTCGATGTTTTCAGGCAATTTATTGGCGATTGCACAAACGAATATTAAACGCATGTTAGCTTATTCTTCTATTGCCCATATTGGTTATACGTTATTAGGGTTAATCGCAGGGCCTGGTTCAGCGCAAGGTTATTCTGCTGCGATGTTTTATATCACAACGTATGTGATTATTGCAGCAGGTGCTTTTGCAGTGATTGCCTTGTTAAGTAAACAAGGTGTTGAGTTAGATCAGTTAGACGATTACCGTGGATTGAATGCGCGTAACCCCTGGTTAGCTTTTATGATGTTATTGCTCATGTTTTCGATGGCAGGTGTTCCGCCAACCGTTGGATTCTTTGCTAAATTAGGCTTACTGGAAGCATTGGTTGAAGCGCACTATGTTTGGCTGGCAGCGTTAGCGCTTTTGTTTGCCATTATTGGCGCTTATTATTATCTCCGGATTGTGCTGGTGATGTATTTTGAAGAACCGCGAGATGTGTTGACAGAAAATCATATAGCGATTGCGCCTGGTGTTATGACAGCAATAACGGTGAATGGCGTTGCAGCATTGGCATTGGGATTATTTCCCAGTATGCTGATTGATATGTGTCGAATTTCATTGGGTTAAAAAGGGTGAGGCTCCATGAAAAATACAGCAGTTTATCCAGGTACTTTTGACCCTATTACGTATGGGCATGTGGATTTAGTTGAACGAGCAGCCCGTATTTTTGACAAAATTATTGTAGCAGTCGCGGTGAATGCAAATAAAACCCCGTTTTTTTCATTAGAAGAACGAGTTGATTTAGCAAGACAAGCTTTAAAAAAAACGAATAATGTCACAGTCATGGGGTTCGATTTGTTGCTCATTGATTTTATGCGCGCCCAACATGCGACTATTATTTTACGCGGGTTGCGCGCGGTCTCTGATTTTGATTATGAATTTCAATTAGCGGGGATGAACCGACATTTAGCGGCTGATATTGAAACCGTGTTTTTAATGCCAGCCGAAAATTATACGTATATTTCCTCCAGTTTTGTACGAGAGATTGCAACTTTGGGGGGTGATGTGACACCTTTTGTACCCGATATTGTTTTCAACGCATTTAACAAAAAATTACGAAGATCATAGCGTTATGGCTTTATTAATCACTGATGAATGTATTAATTGCGATGTGTGCGAGCCTGTGTGTCCCAACCAAGCTATTTATCAAGGTGAATCTATTTTTGAAATTGATCCAGCGCGTTGTACTGAATGCGTAGGCCACTTTGATGAACCTCAATGCGTTGCTGTGTGTCCTGTCGATTGTATTCCTGTTGATCCTAAGCATATTGAAACGCGAGAGGAGTTGTTAGAGAAATATAAAAAATTGCTAGAAACTTGAATATAGAAAATTAAAATAATTTAGACAAGTTTAATATGGCAAAAGAAAAAAAGCTTGCAATTATATTCCCTATAGGCTATATTCATTTCATGGAATATAAGATTAACTTAACCAAAGAATGTGAGAAATGGCTGCTTGGCTTAAATGAGAAAGAGCAGGTTGATGTATTTGTGGTTATTAGACTTCTTGAAGGATTGGGGCATCACCTTGGGTTTCCGTATTCTTCTAAGCTTAATGGGTCAAAGTATTCGCACATGCGGGAGTTGAAAATACAACATAGAGGCAAGCCATACCGAATGCTGTATGCATTTGACCCACAGAGAGCAGCCATTTTACTCATTGGCGGAACGAAAACAGGTGATGATCGCTGGTATAAAAAACATATTCCTATCGCCGATAGATTATATGAGGAACATCTTCGAAATTTAATGGAGGATAGCAGTCATGACTAGATCATTAGCAAGTGTACGTAAAAAGATTAGCTCAAAGGTACTAGTGGCAGCTGAAAAAAAAGCGCAGAGGTTATTAGCAAGTATGCCATTGCAAGAATTGCGTCATGCGCGCCAACTGTCGCAAGAACAGCTTGCGGATGCTTTACATGTGAAACAAGCATCCATCTCTAAATTAGAACGGCGTGCTGATATGTATATCAGTACACTGCGTAATTTTATACGAGCGATGGGCGGAGATTTAGAGATTAATGCGGTTTTTCCTGATGGAGTTGTACCCATTAATCAGTTCCATGATATTTCTGGTATGGCTCAGTAAAAATTTGCTGCTTCTGTTATTGACTTAGTAGGGCGCAAGAGATGCCTTGAGTACATTCCCAAGGCTTTTTCTAATGGCGAGAAGTATCGAAATCGTATGATGTGCTTAGCTCAATCGCCAACTGAATCGCCGCCGACAAGCTACCCGCATTTGCCAAACCCGTTCCTGCTATATCCAGTGCTGTGCCATGATCGACTGAGGTACGAATAATAGGTAAACCTAAAGTCATATTAACGGCACGATCAAAGCCTATATATTTTATAACAGGTAATGCCTGGTCATGATACATCGCGAAAATAGCATCAGCAGATTTTAAATATTTTTCGGTAAATATCGTATCTGCAGGGAGTGGGCCTGTGACATTTATTTTTTCAGCGCGTAATAAAGCGAGTGCGGGGGTAATCACTTCAATTTCTTCTCGTCCCAGGTAGCCAGATTCTCCTGCATGTGGATTTAACCCACAAACAAGAATATGAGGTTCTGTATAGCCAAAATATTTTTGTAATTCAGTGTTCAGAAGACGTATTGTATTGACTAAACTTTCTATCGTAATTTTTTTCGGAACCTCGGCTAGAGGAAGGTGTGTAGTTGCTAATGCGATTTTTAGTTTATCAACTATAAATAACATAATAGTTTTTTTTACGTTGCAGCGTTGCTCTAAAAATTCAGTATGCCCGCTAAAAGAAATACCCGCAGTATTTAATATAGCTTTATGAACAGGGCCTGTGACGAGAGCATCTGCCTTGCGTTGTAAACAATAGTCAGTGGCTAATTCCAGGCATTGAATAACAAAAGCAGCATTTTCGGAATTTAATTTTCCAGCGTGGCAGGGCGCTGCTAATTCTACAGGAATTATTTTTAATGTACCGGGTGGGTGGCGAGTGGCTGCTTGACTGAGATCACAAGGCTCAATTTGTATAGGTAATTGTAATTGCTGTGCGCGGGCGTTGAGCAAGGCAGGGTCGCCTACTACAATTAATTCTGCAGGCCAAGACAGTTGAGCGATTTTCAAAATAATATCGGAGCCGATCCCCGCAGGTTCGCCCATTGTGAGGAGGAGTCGTGGCAGCATGCCCATACTGAATTATTTTCCAGACGTGTATTTAATAAAGGCTTCACTGCGTAATCGAGTGACCCAATTTTGCAATGCCTCTTCATATTTACGTTGATAAAGTAATTGTTGGATTTGTTTGCGTTGATTTGTGGGATTACCTTGCATACCCACATGACGAATACCCGCAACATGAATGATGTGAAAACCATTTGCTGTTTGAATAGGTCCCGCCACATCATTTTCTTTCATTGTAACCAGTTTACCCGCAAATGCTGAAGGAATTTCAGGTAATTTACGCCAACCCAAGTCACCGCCCTGTAATGCTTTGCTGTCCCCCGATTCAGCCACGGCTGCTTCACGGAAACTCACCCCCCTATGAATTTTTTCTAATAGGGCTTTCGCGCGTGCTGTTGCAGCGACAATATCTTGAGGCGTTGTTTTCTCAGGCAATACGATGAGAATATCTTCTAAATGATATTCTTTACCGTTATAAGATAACCAGGCGGCTGAACGCATAAAGTCATCGACTTCCTGATCAGAAACAGTGATTTTATTGCCAATCATCTGGCGCGCGATTTGGCTGATCGCTATTTCATCTTGAATTTCCTGGCGGTATTCGGCTGTATTTAAACCTTGGTCAGCAACGGCCGCTAAAAGCCTGACAGATGTTATATGATTTTTGCGAGCGACATCATTGATTGCTTTTGTGACCTCCTCATCAGCGACACGAATGCCTGCTTGCTCAGCGAGATCAAGCTGTAATTTGCGATCAATGAGTTGATCTAACACTTGTTTTCGCAGAATTGTATCAGACGGTAAGGGTGTATGTGAGGCGAGTAATTGTTTTTCGATTCGATGAATAGCGTCATCTAATTCGCTTTGCGTGATGATTGTTTTATTAACGATCGCGACAATCACATCCAGTGGTTGCGCATTTTTTGAAGTGGCGCCGAATACAGCGTTATTCACTATTAATAAACCCGCTAATAAGATAATGCTTAATTTAATGAGATTCATTTTAAAAATCCTGCCCAAAATCTGTTTGATAAGAAGTAATGCTACTGTTAAGTGCTGAATTAGGATCACCTGTGCCAAAATTTCCTAAGCCCTTTAAGGCGAACTGTATATAGGATTCCGTGTTATATTGAAGCGTATTACTCGCATTGACATTAGTGAATGTACGACCTACTAAAAAGCGTACAGCCCAACAACAGCTGTCGTATTGTAAACCAAAAAGGAGGTTCTGGAAACGGGCAGTATTGAAATTTTCGGTCCATCGGCCAAGCGTACTCCAATCATGAGTAATAGGCCATATAAAGCTAAGGTCCGTTTGTGATAAGTTATTTGCGCTGCTGCCAACAGGGTTGGTTTGGAGCACAGCGCCATTCAATGCGTACGTATAGCTTAAATTGATAGATCTTTGGGAGTCGGTCGAATAACCCAGTGTCAGTGTTTCATTTTTCACATTGTTGACATGGGTGTCATAGATAGTATTAGATGTGAAAGACCAATAAGGTGTAAGGTTGTAGCTTAAAATGCCCGAGAGAGGCGAACGATTGACACGGTTTTCTGTCGTCACAGTGTTTGTTGAACAGTTCTGAAAGCTACTCACGCCATTAAAGTCATTCGAGCAAAGCGTGACTAATCGGTCATGAAAATAAGTGATTTGGCCTATACCCCCATAGATTTTTTGTGTACCTGATTCTTGATCCATAAAGCGTGTTGCGAGACCTATCGCGAGTTGATTAGCATCGCCTATGCGATCAATGCCGCTAAAGCGGTTGTACGTAAAGAGCTGGTCATAAGTCAAAATATTCAGTGTTGTATCAAATAAAGGTAAATTATTTTGATTCTGATAAGGAATATAAGTGTAATAGAACTGTGGTTCCAATGTTTGAATAAGATCATATTTAAGTATAGTAAAGCGGCGTTCAAAATACATGCCGGAACTAATATCGAAAATCGGCAAAGCGCGATGTGGGTTTTGTAAGTGAGTATTAATGATCGTTTGATTATTATTAGCGGGAATCTGGTGAACGGTATACCCCGTCATGGCAAATTGTAAACGTGGATTAAAGAAAAAAGCAGGACGATATTCTGGCCAACTGATAGCAGGCTGAATGTTTAATCGAGTGCCAAAAGGCTTTAAAATAGTAGCGCCTGGATCTTTGCGAATGACAAAATGGGATAAATCATTATCAATCGAGTAAGTGAGTCCCGTGTTGTCATCAGTATAATTGCCACCGAGTGTCAGTTGCGGTAATCGCATATACTCATTATTAAATTGGTTCTGTTCCAGTGGATGCAGTGTTTGATAGCCTTGAATATTAGCGCGAAATTGCCAAAATTGTCCCGTATACGTTAAGTCCGCTTGTTGTAATAACTGGTTAGGAGTAATTTGCGTCAAACCATTGCTAAAATTCGTGCTGTAATAATCATCGCTGACATAATTATAATCCAGCGTGCTTGTCCAATGTTCATCAAAATGAGCATTGTTTTCCCATGAAAAAGCCTTGCGTAAGGTACTCGCGTTTTCCAGGCGATGAAGTTGTGCCTGGTATAGGGGGTTCGTTGAAGATCCATAAGTATTTCGCGCTGTTTCTTTTAAAGTAGAAAATAACTTATCATTAGGTAATACAGCTATTTTTATGTTTCCTTCTGTTTGTGTATTAAGGTAACGGAACAAATTAGTCAGTTCAAATCCACGCTTGAATAAAATAGCAGGTGTAATAGTGTCATCGTAATTAGGCGCCAAATTCCAATAAAAAGGTTCTGTAATTGTCATCCCAGATTGCGTGGTATTCGGACGTAGAGTGGGAGAGAGAAATCCCGTTTGTCGGCGTGAATCAATCGGAAAATTGAGATAAGGCGCGTAAAGAATAGGAACGCCTTTGACTACTAGACATGCGTTTTTAGCAACTCCTCTACCTGTATTTTTATTTAATTCAAGCTCGCCTGCCTTGATTTGCCACACAGGGCTTAGTGGTGGGCAGGTGCTATAATTAGCTTGATGAAAGAGCGATATTTTAGGATCATTTTGTTCAAATTCCTCTGCGGTACCCCAAGCACTTAATTGATAGACTTTATGTTCATGTTGAATTTGTATGTTACTTGGTACCCCAGGTTTGATGCCAGATGTTTTGCTATAAATAGCATTCCGATACAAAATATGTCGCAGAGATTTTTGTTTGAGTTTCAAATCCACATGACCATAATCCGCAAGCACAAGCTCATTCGGTTGACGTAATATCACATGCCCTATTAAATCGACTCCGTTAAGTTTACCCGTAATCGGGTCACGATAAAGATAACCCTTGTTTGCAATGACTTGTTGGCCATCTTGTGTGATTGTAATTTTGCCTTGAGAAATAGATGTGCCATGCAATGAAAAAATAATCCCTTGATTGCTACTGAGCTGAATATGATTTTTTTGAAGTGAAGTAGCAGGGTTTATAAAAGAAGGCTCAAGATAAAAGCCACCACAATGATTTTCCCTTGTTTCTACCCAGCCAAGCGCATGAGCGATCTCGGAGATAGTTAAGGATTGTGCAGGCATATCGTTCGCTAAGGCGATAGGGGCAGGCTTATCGCTTGCGTTCGCAAGAGGTATAAAAAAACTGAGTATTATTACCAGTGATAGATAAAATATTGTCAAGAGACGCATGACTGATGCCTAAATTTCTTTGCTTTTGTTAAAGGGGCCAGTGTATCTAAGAAGACAGCAAAACCCAAGGAATTAGAGGATATAGATTTATAGGAAATTGATCTATATAAATGAACAGAAGCTCCTATTGGCTGCGCGATTTTTTTATCGCAATGCTTAAAACTTGCTGCCAAGACGGTAAATCCTTATTGCTTTGAATAAATAATATGCTATTATCTCTCATAATCTGTCATTATTACTGCTATAACGGTAAAAAAAGAGTTAAACTACCACCATTAGTTGATCCCCCTAGAAGATTATCATTATCTTATTATAAAGTGATAGCGGATCTTTGTATGGTTTAAACACCCTTCAACTTCGTAATAGAAATGGTGATAATCATTTGCAAGAAGACATACTCGGTATTGATTTTCACAAATTAAATTGAAAAATATAAAAAGGTGCAATCGAATGAAAAAATCAATCAAGCTAGGTTTTTTATTGGCGGTCGCTTGCGTGAGCATAAATGTCTTGGCGGGTATACCCTCTTCTCCAAAATACTGTGATTTAGGAACTGACTGTGTCTTTAATCCTTCTAAAGAAAACGCATGGATAGGTCTTAAAAAAGAGGAAAATTCAAAAATATTGAAGTACGTAGGAACATTAGAGAATGGAAGGTATACGTGTCAAATTACTCAAAGATATTCTCAGGAAAAATCTAGGGTGTCTGTTGCATCTTATAAAGGTTGGGATGATCATAATTCATTTTTATCAACGGATCCAGAATTTCCGTTAGAAGAAGGGAAGATAACTACAATAAATATATCTATTTCTTATTACAGAAATTATTATGGGTTTAATGCATTTATTAATGTGTCAGTTTATAAATCATCAAGCTGGTATTCTATAATACCAGTCACAGACCCGAATGTTGAGGTAACGGCTAATTGTAAAAAAAATTAGCGTAAGTAAGCAAATTAAAGGAAAAAGACCTTGAGATAAAACTACCTAAAATGCCTTTTTTCGGCAATGACAAAGAAAATAAGTTAAAATTCCCCTACAAAATAGGAGAATTTGATAAAAAACAAAAAATGCCACTTATCGAATTAGGCAAATTAATCAATGAAAAATCTTTAAAAATGAAATAAACAAAGCCGATTGCGCGAAGAAGAGTCCTACCATCCATTTAATAATCTCGGCTTTTATTTCAGCAATTTTTATTTCTACTTCAGCTATTTTATTATCAAATTTTAAATTTAACTGTGATTCAGTCTCCTTCAAATCTTTTTTTGTCGCAGCTTGATAATCAAATAATTCTATTAATGCAGCAGATTGTGCTTCGGCTTGCTTATCAGGCATGTCCGCTTCTTTATACGGATGTTTTGTTAAAAGGGCTGCTTTCTCGGCTTGTTTAAACTCTGGCAGCGTTAAGACTCTTGCTTTTCCTTGGCGTGCCATTCTTGTGATTGTAAATGCTATCCTTTACTTAAGAAAAGCTTAAATGATAGCATTTAAGAGTCTCTGGGCCAAAGGAAAGCGCTGTCTGTCGTGCCTAACGTGTTGATTCTTTTAAAAATGCGATGGTTTGGGAAAAGGATAGCATTTGTGAGAGGCACGTACAGGATCTTTTAACTTACTTGCTGCTTACTATTGAATTTAGTATCAAAAATTGATACCATTTTGAAATGAACAGTCGACAACAAAAAACACTCAGGACTATTTTTCAACAACCCGTCTTAACCAGTCTTGAGTGGCGGTCTATTGAAGCAGTATTTTTAGCAGTCGGCGCTAAAAAAATAGAAGGTTCAGGATCACGAGTGAGATTTGCTTTAAATAATGTGGTAGCCACTTTTCATAGACCACATCCGAAAAAAGAAGCAAAACCTTATCAAGTGCGCGATGCAAAAGCCTTTCTTGAAAAGGCAGGAGTTAAACCATGAGTACGATGACTTATAAACGCTATGCCGCCAAAATTGAATACAGCGATGAAGACGACTGCTTTATCGGCCATGTGACGGGTATTAATGATGTAGTTGGCTTTCATGGAGAATCGGTATCAGAATTACATACCGCTTTTGAAGAAGCAGTCGATGATTATCTCTATACCTGTAAAAAATCGGGAAAGGCAGCCCAAAAACCTTATTCTGGCCATATTATGCTGCGATTGCCGCCTGAAATACATGCAAAGATCGCAATATCCGCAGAAATACATGGAAAAAGCCTTAACTCATGGGTAACAGAAGTACTGACTCGAACAGACTAATAAAACCATTCATGAAAACACTTTAATAGAATAATAGAATCCCATTAAAAAGAAATTTAAAACAATTTTTTTATTGATGTTCGTGCGTATCCACTATTCATTTTTACCCTATAAAATTTTACTGAATTATTGTAATTAAAAATATTGAATTTTAATGTAACAGGTTATTTTCTTTGACTATTCTATCAGCAACTTCTTCTATAGAAGAAGCCATTTTTTTCGCTATATCTTCACCGAACAGTCTCTTTTTAACATACAACATTTCTCCTCTTATGTTTGAATCTGTTGAAAAAAAGCAAAGCCAATTATGTCTTTATTAATGCTCCCGCGTTGTCTTGAATTCAATAGTGGGCCATCGCTCCATTGTTAAGTTAAGGTTAACCCGCGTGGGAGCCAGATATGTCAAGTGGTCGCTACCATCGAGAGCCAAATAATCAAATGCTTTCACGCGAAATTCTTCCAATCGTTTGCTGTCAGTGCAATAAACCCAACGTGCTGTAGAGACAGAAATAGATTCATAAACACAATCGACATTATATTCATGCTTCAAACGATAGGCCACCACATCAAACTGCAATAAACCGACTGCGCCTAAAATTAAATAATTACTATTCAATGGACGAAATAATTGAGTTGCGCCTTCTTCGCATAATTGTTTCAATCCTTTTTGCAACGCTTTTAATTTAAGCGGGTCTTTCAAACGCACAAGACGAAATAATTCTGGCGAAAAATAAGGAATACCCATAAATTTTAAAGGTTCGCCCTCAGAAAACGTATCTCCAATTTGAATAGTGCCATGGTTGTATAACCCAATAATATCGCCTGGCCATGCTTCTTGGATATGTTCACGATCCGCCGCCATAAAAGTCAGCGCTTGTGGAATTTTAACTTCGCGATTTAAGCTTACCTGAAAGACTTTCATGCCTTGTTGATATCGTCCAGAACAGACACGTAAAAATGCAATTCGATCCCGATGCATTGGATCCATATTTGCCTGAATTTTAAAAACGAAACCTGAGAATTTTTCTTCAGTAGGTAACACGACACGCGATGAAGTCTCACGCGGTTGGGGCTGAGGCGCGTACTCCGCAAATGCATCCAATAATTCACGCACACCAAAATTATTTAGCGCAGAACCAAAAAAGACAGGTGTCAATTGTCCTGCTAAAAATTTAGCCCGGTCAAACAGATGGCTTGCCCCTTTCACCAATTCAATATGTGCACGTACTTCTTGTGTGCTATCCCCCAAAATAGCTTCAAGTTCTGGATTATCCAGCCCTAAGATTTTCATACCTTCTTGCTGTACCGCATTTTTACCAGGCTGATATAAATAAATAGCATCTTCATATAAATGATAAACACCTTTAAAATCTCGCCCCATCCCAATAGGCCATGTAATAGGCGCACACTGAATTTTTAAGATAGCCTCAATTTCATCGAGTAAATCAATGCCATCACGACTATCTCTATCCATTTTATTAATAAATGTAATAATAGGCGTATGCCGTAATCGACAGACTTCAAGTAATTTAATAGTGCGCTCTTCCACGCCTTTAGCTGCATCAATTACCATTAAAGCAGAATCAACGGCAGTTAATGTGCGATAAGTATCCTCCGAGAAATCCGCATGCCCAGGGGTGTCCAATAAATTCATAATATGTTGGCGGTAAGGGAATTGCATGACAGAAGTAGTGACTGAAATCCCACGTTGCTTTTCTAATTCCATCCAATCCGATGTCGCATGACGTGACGCTTTACGGCCTTTGACCGTACCAGCTAATTGAATGGCACCGCCAAATAATAAAAGCTTTTCTGTCAGAGTTGTTTTACCCGCATCGGGGTGAGAGATAATCGCAAACGTGCGACGTTTGGCGAGTTGTTTAGTCAATTCTGTCATATTTTTATCGATTTTTTATTATATTAAGCTAAAGGAGAACGTACCGTATTCTACAAGTTACCTAAAATCTTAGCAAATACCCATGCATCCTCGTGGCCTTGGGTCGACAGATAGTATTTTTTACGTTCGCCTATTTTTTTAAACCCTGTTTTTTGGTAAAGCGCCATGGCAGGTGTGTTCGTCCTACGTACTTCAAGATAAGCAATAGTAACATCTTGTTGTTGTATTTCAGTGAGCGTATGAAGCAATAATTGCTGGCCATAGCCTTGGTGTTGATACGGTATATCAACGCAAAAATTTAAAATATGGCATTCTTTAGCCTGTGTGACGATCAAAATAAACCCAATTATATTGCCCTCTATAGATTCTATGCCCCAGCCGTCCCCCGCCATTTGAAAACATTGTTCAAATAGTTCCTTTGACCACGGCGAAATCTGGGTGGCTGTTTCGATAGCAACTAATTGAGAGATATCCTCTGATGTTAACTTTCGTAGCATATAACCTATTGAATGAGTGCTTATTTTCTTAAGTATACAAGCAAGATCAGCTAAGAGTGAACACCCTGCTAGAAATATAAAAATAATACATAATTTAATTATATGTTGATATTTTAAACTTATTCAATATAATACCCTTCTTCATGTAGACATAAAATAAACAATTATAGTTTATTAATACAAAAAATAATCTAACTAATAAAACAACGAGGAGATAAATAATATGCCAAAACGATCAATGAGTACTGAACCAGAAGAGAAAAACACAGTAAAACGATCAATGGACCCTAGACTAAGCATCCATCTAAGACTCAAAGAAACCCAAGAAACATTAGAAGAGATTCGGACATATCTTGCTCGCTTATGTTTAGCAGAAAGTATTACTGAAAAAGAAGGAGCGCTAAATGGATTAAGAGAATGCCAAAATGAATTGGATGTTATCAAAAGTCTTCCGTATGAATTTTGGGATATTAAATGTCAACTAGCTTTGCTACTTGCGTCAACTAACTTTGCTGATTAA
>JBEPVM010000020.1:0-30024 GCA_041690995.1 Gammaproteobacteria bacterium
CGTATGCTTAAGGTAGTGCCATTGCCACCAGACCCCGCACAAAAACGCGAATACACGCCTGCATTCTTGTGACAAACGTGGCGCGTTTTTTGCGGGGTGACAGGTTCTATTAATGTCTTCGAAATGATTAATATTCACAGGGATGGCAAGCAGTGACTTTATTCATTTATAATCCTGCTGCTCACATCTTTTTCTTAACCGCTTCATTGCCTGCTGCTGGCATCTTTTTCTTAACCATTTCATTGATAGTGTCAGCATAATCCGCTTTGGCACGTACAGAGCTAAAGAAATTGCCTATCCGATTACCGAATTTATAGCCAGCATATCCTCCAAAAACTCCACCTGCGCCTGTACCAAAAGCCCCTACTTTAACGCCTAGCATCGCACCAGAAATAACCCCGACAATAGCGCCTATAATTCGATACATCCATTTTTTGACTTTCTCCCATCTACTCGTCAGTTTTAGAGATTCTTTAAGCCCTTCTGCTGCCTTATTAATTTTTCCCATATAAGCCAGAACATCATCCAAGTTATCATTTGCGGCACGCCTATTTCTGACCTCTTCTAGGGATAGCGTTTTTTTCAGTTCTTCGATTAACGCTGTAAGTTTCTTTCGCGCTTCCGTTTCTTCATCCTTCTGTTCATATTCTTGAAGTTCTTCCTCTTCTTCCTGTTCTTGATTACGTCTTTTTCCATTAAGCATTTCATCAAGTTTTTTTACAGAAGTCAGTAAATCCTTACCCCAAAAATCCTTAATATTTTTTTCTTCGTTTTCAGAAAATAATTCGGAATCAAGCAACCGATCTTTTACTTCTTTGGGTTCATCTGCACCTAGGAGTTCTTCCTTTTGTTGTCCTCCTATTTCTTTAGTGATCCACCCTTCATACCAATTAAATGTTTCTTCACCTATTTCTTCACTCTGTCCTCTCACATGGACTTCTGCTTTGCACTTCAGTAAATCTTCATTACCTTCATCTAACAAAGGTACCCAGTCGGCATCGCATCCAGACGCGTAAGCTGTCATATAAAGCCTGTAGTCTTTTTCCCCCTTCAACATCCTTAAAACATAAAGTGTATCTGTTTCTGTGTTGTTTACCTTATCATAAGCTTGAGTTTCTTCTTCTGTTGACTCAAATTTTATAGCCGCGCTCTCGATCACAACAATCTTTTTTATTTTCATCTTAAGTTTACCCTCACATTTATTTTCAACTTACTAACCTGATTGTTCTATCAAAAAGCCCTCAACAGTCATAATTTTTTCCTCAAGCGCAGTAGTTTATATTTTTATAGCCCTACTTGCAATAAAAATGTTCAATTATTTTTTATAACAACTCTCTTAATGATATTCATCTTTGTGATTTTTTTTACTATTTTAATCCCTGCACAGCCTCTGTAAACACTTCTCCACGATGTTCAAAATTATTAAACATATCAAGGCTGGCGCAAGCAGGTGAAAGTAATACTATATCGCCTTTTTTTGCTATTTTAGCGGATTCTATCACCGCTTCTTCCATGGATTTTGCGAAATAGATTTCCACTCGATCGCCAATCACCTTCCCTAAAATAGAAGCATCTTCGCCTATTAATACGGCTGTCTTGACATAGCGTGCAATGGGCATGACGAGTGGCGTAAAATCTGCATTCTTACCAACGCCACCTGCAATTAAAACAAGCTTGCCTTCTATTTCTTTTCCAAGCCCTTCTATTGCTGCCAATGTCGCACCTACATTTGTTCCTTTGGAGTCGTTATACCAACGCACGCCATTCCGGTCACGTACGAATTGGCAGCGATGGGGCAAGCCTGTAAAGGTACGTAATACCTTTAGCATAGGTTCCATGTGTAATCCATAACCATAACCAATCGCTAATGCCGCGAGTGCATTTGCTTGGTAATGTCGTCCTAAAATCGGTAACTCTTTTACAGGCATGAGTATTTGATTTTCAAAGGCTAGATATATTTCATTATTTTTTTTCAATAACCCAAACTCATTTTTTTCGGGCGGGTTTAATGTAAATGTGATTTTTTGTGGACAATGGCTACAATCTGTTAACTCATCATCTCGATTACAAACCGCAATGGCGCAATTAGAATAAATATGTTGTTTAGCCTTGCGATAGTCTTCTAATGTTGCATAACGATCCATGTGATCATGCGTGACATTCAGCACTGTCGCTACTTGAGGAGCTAATGAATACACTGTTTCAAGTTGAAAACTCGATAGTTCCAAGACAAAAAGCTCTGTATCCGGAGCAGAGAGTAAATCCAGAACGGGTATCCCTAAATTACCCCCTACCTGCACTTTTATGCCTGCCGCAGCTGCCATTTCACCCACTAATGTTGTCACTGTACTCTTTGCATTCGTTCCTGTAATAGCAATCACGGGGGCTGTCACACTTAATGCAAATAATTCAATATCCCCTATCACAGGCACACCTCGTGCAATTTGGCGCGCAATGCTCGGTGTTTTTAAAGAAATACCTGGGCTTATAATAATTTTATCTGCTTGATCGAGTACTACATCGTCTAATTTCCCTAAAACGACAGGAGCCTCAGGGAATAATTTTTTAAATTCTGTCAAGTTCGGTGGTGTCTCTCGCGTATCCATCATGACAAATGGAATATTTTTTTTAGCAAGATCATGCGCACAGGATAAACCTGTGATGCCTAATCCTATAATAATATGTAAATTTTCTTTCTTCATAAGGCCCTACCGCAATTTTAAGGTCGCTAAACCACACAACACCAACACAAAAGTTATAATCCAAAAACGCACTATCACCCGTGGTTCTGGCCAGCCTTTTAATTCAAAATGATGATGAATAGGCGCCATCTTAAAAATTCTTTTTCCTGTTAATTTAAACGATGCCACTTGTAAAATCACCGAAAGCGTTTCTACCACAAAAATGCCGCCCATGACAAATAATACTAATTCCTGCCTGACGATCACAGCAATCACCCCGAGCGCTGCACCCAATGCTAATGATCCCACATCCCCCATAAAAACAAGCGCTGGATAGGCGTTAAACCAGAGAAACCCTAACCCTGCACCTACTAATGCTCCGCAAAATACCGCAATTTCCCCCGTGCCAGAAACATAAGGAATCGCTAAATAACTTGCAAAATGAAAATTACCAGACGCATAAGCAAATATACCTAGCGCGCCTGCCACCATCACAGCTGGCAAAATAGCTAAACCATCTAAACCATCGGTTAAATTCACTGCATTACTTGAGCCAATAATGACAACATACGAAAAGATAATAAAAAATGAACCTAAAGGCCACATCATGTCTTTAAAAAAAGGAAAAACCAATTCTGTTTCCACAGGAAAACTCGCGGTGTAATATAAATAAGTCGCCGCACCTAACCCCAAAACAGATTGAAAGAAAAATTTACGCCGCGCAGATAAACCACGTGAATTTTTACGTGTTAATTTTAAATAATCATCCCATCCACCAATCAAACCAAAACCCAGCATCACTAATAAAACTAACCAGACATAACGATTCGATAAGTCACCCCACAATAGCGTACTTAACGTCACAGCAATTAAGATAAGAGAACCGCCCATGGTCGGCGTACCTGTTTTTGATAAGTGACTTTGAGGACCATCATTACGCACAACTTGTCCCACTTTTAATTGAGTCAAGCGGCGTATCATCGAAGGTCCGATCCATAACGCCATCACCAACGCCGTTAACGCCGCCAGGATAGAGCGTAAAGTGAGATATTGAACGACATGAAAAACATGAAAATATTTTGATAAAAACTCACTTAACCAAACGAGCATTCAGTATCTCCTTAACTTTTTCTACATCACTAAAGGGTATTTTTAAATCACCGATTTGCTGATACGCTTCAGCCCCCTTCCCTGCAATCAACACACAGTCGCCTGGTTTTGCATATTGTATACTGCAAGCAATTGCTTGAGAACGATCATGTTGCACTATTATTTTTGTGGGGTTTGTAAATCCACGCAAAATATCCGCGACTATTTCTTCTGGATTTTCTGTGCGCGGATTATCATCCGTCACAATCACATGATCCGCATATCGCTCAGCAATTGCTGCCATCAATGGCCGTTTAGCACGATCACGATCTCCTCCACAACCAAACACGCAATAGAGTTGTCCTTTGCAATGAGGTCTTAATGCTAATAATACTTTTTCCAATGAATCAGGTTTATGTGAATGATCTACCACAACCAAAGGTTGTTCTTGACCCCCCACTACTTGCATTCTACCAGGCACAGGCGTTAGTTTTGCCACACAGTGTAATATTGTAGATAACGGTATTTTTAATAATCCCAACACAGCAATTACCGCCAGCACATTACTTAAATTAAACTGACCCATGAGTGGAGCTTGTAATTCTCCCTCGCCCCACGGTGTCACGACATGCGCTCGTATTTCATGCTCTAACTGAATATTCTCTGCTCTTACAAAAGGTATTGAATTCGCTATTTTTGTTTTTTGCATGCCATACGCAATAATATTTTTTTTATTTGCAAAAGAAGTTATTAATGTCTGGCCAAAAGGATCATCGCTATTAATTACTGCATATTCAGTTAAGGGGCTATCAAATAATATTTTTTTTGCTGCGCCATAAGATTCCATCGTTTCATGGTAATCTAAATGATCATGCGTTAAATTAGTAAAAACACCTATAAAAAAAGGAATATTTTTAACTCTTCCCTGGTCAAGGCTATGTGATGACACTTCCATTGCGACATAATTCGCGCTTTTTAAAACACATTCCGAAAATATTTTTTGTAAAGTAATAGCATCAGGCGTTGTTAAGCCGCTTGGCTGAATGTCACCATAGATACCGTTTCCGAGTGATCCAATTAATCCACACGATACATTCAGTTGTTCTAATATTTCTGCTAGAAAATGCGTACACGAAGTTTTTCCACTCGTTCCTGTCACACCCATTATTTTTAATTTATTTGCAGGATAAGAATAAAACCGAGCAGCAATTTCGTTTATTTTATTTTTTAAATTAAATATAGAAATAATAGGCACTGAATCTTTATAATAGATTTCTATCGTACTAGATACTGTTTCCATCAAGATACAATAAGCACCTTTCTGAATCGCATCATCAATAAATTTTCGCCCATCTAACTGGGTGCCTTGATAAGCAAAAAATAAATCACCCGATTTAACTTGTCGGCTATCTAAAGCTAACCCTGTTATATTAATAATCTTTTTAGGTAAAATCTCTTCTATTTGATCACAAATATCATAGAGAAGATCGGATAATTTTATCATTCTTTTTTCCAGCTACTCACATCATCATCCGGTGGAACATTTAAAATATGCAATGTGGCTTCCATAATTCTTTTAAAAACAGGTGCTGATACTAACCCACCAAAATAATTTTTGCCTTGCGGATCACGAATAATCACAGCCACGACAAACCGTGGATTGCTCACAGGTGCAATACCTACAAAAGAAGAAACATAGCGATGCTTTTCATAACCATGTACGCCGACTATTTTTGCAGTGCCTGTTTTACCCGCTACACGAAACCCTTGAATTTGCGCAGGTTTACCGGTGCTACGTTCTTCTTTCCCTGTCTTCTTAGAAACAACTGCTTCCAATAATCCTAACATTTGGTCAGCCAATTTCGCGCTAATCACTCGCTCGCCGAGAGGTGGCTTATCGACTCGCAATAACGACAATGGAACTTTTATCCCATGATTCGCGAAAATCATATACGCTTGTGTCAATTGCAATGCCGTTGCAGACATGCCATAACCAAACGATAAAGTCGCTAATGCAAAGGGGTCCCAGTGTACACGGCGTATCAGTTCACCAGAGCGTTCTCCAGGAAACCCCACCCCCGTGCTTTCTCCAAAACCCACTTGATGTAGTAAATTCCATAATTGATCAGGTGGCAATGATAAAATTATTTTAGTTGCGCCGACATTACTGGATAACTGCAAAATTTGCTTCACCGTTAACTGACCATTATTGTGTTCATCATGCACGATATTATGCCCTACTCTGAGCCAACCTGGATAGGTGTCAATAATTGTATTTGGCGTATATTTCCCACTATCAAGCGCACTCGCTATGCTAAATGCTTTAATCGTTGATCCTGGCTCAAACGTATCGGTGACTGCTCGATTACGAAAAGCATTACCTTCTTTACCCGTTAATTTATTGGGATTAAAAGAAGGTTGGTTAACCATCGCTAAAATTTCCCCTGTTTTTACATCAACAATAATGGCTGTTCCTGATTCCGCAAGATTATCTTTGATCCCCGCCATTAATTCTCGATAGGCTATATATTGAAGACGGCGATTAATACTGAGCGCTAAATCATGCCCTGGTTTTTGTTCTTCTATAGTACGTATTCTTGAAATACTGCGCCCCAATCTATCTTTGATAACCAATGCCTTACCTGAGGTACCTGTGAGCCATGCATTATAAGCAAGCTCTAACCCTTCTTGTCCACGATCATCCACATTCGTAAAGCCTACCACATGCGCTGCCACTTCCGCTTCTGGGTAATAACGCTTAAAAGTTTGTTGCAAATAAACCCCAGGAATCGCTAATAATTTAATTTTATTAGCTATGTCAGGCGACACATCCCGTTTTAAATAAGCAAACTGTTGATTACGATTTTGAGAATGCCTTAATAAAATATTAATAGTGGTTGGCTTCAAACGAAGCGCTATGCTTAATGCTTTAATAGATTTTGAATCTGTTAGAAACTCGGATGGATTCATCCAGACAGAATAAACAGATGTACTAATCGCTAATGGATAACCATTACGATCAGTCATCATTCCACGAAACGCAGGGGTTGTAATAGTACGCAGCGCACGCGCATCGCCTTGCATTTGCAGAAAATGTTTTTTCAATACCGTCAAATCGAGCGCGCGTAAAACTAATCCTAATACGATCAAAAGAATTAAACTGAGTAATAAATAAAAACGCCAGGCGATATAGCTGGCGCGTAATAGTTGTTTCACTTTATTATTGTCCGTCCACCATAACGATTGTCTTAGCTTCAGGAACAACCATATCTAAATTTTTCTCAGCCATATTTTGAATATGCACTTGCATCATTAAAGTGCTTTTTTCAAGTAACAGTTGTCCTTGTTGGATACGCAATTGATCATGCTCCCCCAAAGATTGCTGTATGCTCGCATTTAAACCCCGCACTGAGTTAGTCATATAAATTAAACTCAACGCGGAAAATAATACAGAAAAAATAAGTGCAAATAATGAAAATTCGAGACGTGCCCAAAAGACAGAGACTACCCAACCGCGTGATAATACCCCTTGATTATATAAACGTGCTGCTGCATTCATGATAATTTCTCCCCTATTCTTAAAATCGCGCTCCTTGCCCGAGGATTTCCTGATATTTCTTTCAGGCTAGGCTTAGCTCGACCCAACCGCTTAAATTTAGATTGAATAGCAGCATGCTTTATAGGTAATTTTGCTGGAAAATTATCGGCACGCTCTTGCTGTAACATAAAATGTTTTACTATACGATCCTCTAATGAATGAAAACTAATAACTAACAAGCGACCCCCTCCTCGTAATGCATTTAAGCTTTGTATCAGCCCTTCATGCAGTTCATCTAATTCATGATTAATAGCAATGCGTATTGCTTGAAAACTCCGCGTAGCAGGATGTTTGCCTTTTTCCCACGCAGGTATCGCTGCAGATACAATATTGGCTAACTCTTCTGTTGTTGTAATTGCTTTTATTCGACGTTCAGTTACAATTGCTTTCGCAATACGCCGTGAAAAACGTTCTTCCCCATACTCCCACAAGACTTTTGCTAACGCCTGCTCATCAATAGTCGCAAGCCAAGTCGCTGCATCCATTCCCTGTGAATAATCCATACGCATATCCAATTTGCCAGACCGCATAAAACTAAACCCGCGTTCCGCATCATCCAACTGCGGTGAAGAAACACCTAAATCAAACAAGATGCCATTCACTTTACCCAACACTTGTTGGCTTATTAAAAATGACTCCAACTCTGCAAACGATCCATGCTGAATAGTAAAACGTGGATCAGCAGCAAAATGTTGCCTTCCATAAGCAACCGCATCAGGATCTTTATCCATCGCTAACAAACGTCCATTTGAGCCTAGCTGATCCAAAATACCTTGTGCATGGCCACCACGACCGAACGTAGCATCTACATAAATACCGTCAGGCTGTATGGCAAGGTTTGTTAAAACCTCTTCCAATAACACCGCTTTATGTTCGTATGTAAATTCCATGGTTCGACATGCCGCCATAAAAAAGTCCCTATATTACAATGACAATGATTTCATTTCATCGGGTAAAACGTTAGAATTACTATTTGCTTCTTCTTCCAGCCATTTTCCACGACTTATTTGCCAATGTGCTTCATCCCATAATTCAAATTTCTTACCCTGTCCAATCAACACGGCTTGTTTTTTTAATCCCGCATAATCAATTAATTCACGTGACAATAGTATTCGTCCATTACCATCCAATTCCCCTTCAGTCGCATGGCCTATCAATAAGCGCTGAATACGGCGCGCTTGCGGATTAAAGCTTGGTAACTGCGCCAGTTTAGCTTCGATCACTTCCCATTCAAGAAGGGGGTACAGTAATAAACAATGTTCATCTGTATCAATCGTCACTACCATGCGACCGCTGCTTTCCTCTTGTAAGCGTTCACGATAACGCGCGGGCATACTGATCCTGCCTTTTGCATCCATGGCAATACTATTGATTCCTCTAAACATTTTTTATTTTCCTGTTCAGATAATTTGCTTATTCGATTATTTATTTGATTACTTATTTATTTACCTTCATGAATAATTAAGTTACCACGATTTCCCACAATACACCACTTTTTCCCACAAAATAGTTAAAAAAACGCATTAGGTATTCTACTGATCCACCCAGGAGAAAAATAAATAAACAGAGGTATGTGATTAACTAGATAGAAAAAAATCAAAGAGATAAAAAAGAGCTGGTCGATAAGCCGGGTTCTGTCATGGACAGTCATTCATCTAGGATGTTTGTCACCAAACACCTCAAGCGACCTACCCGAGCTTTGAATGCGGGTCACATCTGAGGAATACTTTTGCAAGCAGTCCCCTAAAGCTCCTATTTGGTCTTGCTCCGAGTGGGGTTTTCCATGCCGTCACTGTTACCAGTGACGCGGTGCGCTCTTACCGCACCTTTTCACCCTTACCTCGCAAAAATCTCGAGGCGGTTTATTTTCTGTGGCACTTTCCGTAGGCTCACACCTCCCAGGCGTTACCTGGCACTTTACCCTCTGGAGCCCGGACTTTCCTCTGTTGTAGAAACAGCGACTGTCTTGACCAGCTCAGGCGATAGGATAGCGCAGTCTCTGAGCTATTGATAGCAAGATGAATGGCAGTCACCAGTCTAACTTCTCGTCACATTCTTCCAATGGTATCTTTAAGCCTTTCTCTATTGATTTTATTAGCAACGCACGCTGATAGAGATTATTTTTTCTTTCGCCTGTGATTTTTGCGGCTATTGCTACAGCTTGTTTTAATGGCAATGCTTCTAATAAGACAGTCAAAATAGCCTCAGAAGAAAGAGTTATATTATCTTTTGGATTTGAAATAACATCAGCACCACTCACTAATAGAATAATTTCACCGCGTTGCTGATTGGTATCTACCGTTACCCACTGGATTATTTCTTCTATAGACCCTGATTTAATGGTTTCAAAAATTTTAGTGAGTTCGCGCGCAAGCACAATAAGGCGATCTTTACCAAATACCTGCTGCATTTCTTGTAACGAATCTAAAATACGATGCGGCGTTTCATAAATAATAATGGTGCGTGGCTCTGTCTTTAAAGCAGCTAAACGCTCTTTACGTAGCTTAGATTTCGCAGGTAAAAACCCCTCAAAGATAAACCGATCTGTTGGCAACCCTGAGGCGCTTAACGCAGCAATAGCAGCACACGCCCCAGGGATAGGCGTCACTTGAATACCAACGCTTTTAACATCACGCACCAATAAATAGCCAGGGTCGCTAATGAGTGGGGTTCCTGCATCGCTAATCAAAGCAATAGACTCGCCTCGCTGCAACCGATGAATTAATTGAGATGCACGCTCAGATTCATTATGCTCATGCAAAGAAAGTAACGGGGTTTTAATAGAAAAATGCTGGAGTAGATGTTGGCTATGGCGCGTATCTTCTGCTGCAATGCAATTCACTGTTTTTAAAACATCAATAGCGCGCAAACTGATATCTTGCAAATTGCCAATAGGCGTTGCAACAATATAAAGTATGCCAAGCTGATTTATCTTCATAAATTAAAATGCTATCTTATGGATTCTTTAATAAGGCATATACATATATGATAAAACACATTCTCATTATAGCACTCTCCCTATTAGGATTAACAAATTGTACTACACCTGAGATGCTAAACGGTGCTTTTGGTAGCGCTCCACCGGCTGCTCACCCTACAGATACGTCCGACCCCTTATTTTGGCAAAAAAACACGACTGCTATTTGGGATAAATTAACCCACACTGCTTTAACTCAATTACAAACCGAACTCGCCCAGGCAGATAACCCTATTAATAATGCTTGGTTGAAATTGGCTGTTATTAACAAACAATATAGCAATAACACCCCTGAACTCATACGCCAACTGATGCTTTGGCGCAAAGAGAATGCGACGCATCCCGCCAACGTATTATTCCCAAGTGATGCCGCATTATTGAATATACTCAATAACGCAACACCCAAGCATATTGCGTTACTTTTACCTTTGCAAGGACAGCTGGGTACTCAAGGCCAAAGGGTTCGTGATGGTTTCTTAAGTGCCTATTATGAATCGTCATTACGAAATCAACAAACGGTTTCGTTCTATGATACAAGTAAAAATCCAAATACAGCAGCGCTTTATCAACTAGCGTCAAATCAAGGCGCTGATATCATTATAGGGCCACTCGCTAAAGACAATGTAAAAAATCTCTTAAACCAAGCTGCATTTCCTACCCCGGTGATTGCCTTAAATTATACGGACGGCAGCTTACCTACGCATTTTTATGAATTTGGCTTATCCCCCCTAGATGAAGCACAGCAGATGGCTGATCGCGCATGGCAGTCTGGGTATTCGCACGCTTTAATTATAGCGCCACAGAATGAGTGGGGACAGCGTATTACTAAACCACTCATTGCTCGCTGGCAAGCACTCAATGGTAAAGTCAGTGACACTTATTTTTTCATGCCAACATCTCACTTATCAGAAGGTATTGCGAGTCTCTTGCATGTAGATCAAAAAGAAGACCGTCATAAAATGGCAGAAAATAACGATAAGACCTATCTTGAGCAGCAACGTCGGCAAGATTTTGATGTTATATTTATGATAGCACAGCCACAAACAGCGCGAGAGATTGTGCCTCTATTAAAATATTATTACGCTGATAATATTCCTGTCTATGCTTCTTCCAGTATTTATTCTGGAATACCCGATCCACAAAAAGATTCGGATCTGAATGGTGTTTATTTCTGTGATATTCCATGGACTCTTAAAAACGCGACAAACCCCCTTTCTAAAGGTGACGCGCGTCACAACCGTCTGTATGCTGTGGGTTTGGATTCTTATTTACTCAGCAATAACATACCTCGCTTAACTGATTTACCTAATTTTCCAATCTATGCAGCAACAGGAGCACTCACTTTAAGTCCGAAAAATAAAATTTATCGACGCCTACCCTGGACAAAAATGCATGATGGGCATCCTTAATAAAAAAAAATTGGGTGGCGTTGCAGAACAAAAAGCCTGTGCTTTTTTAGAAGCTCGCGGGTTAAAGTTAATCGCGCGCAACTATCGCTCACGTATGGGTGAAATTGATTTGATCATGCAAGACAATCGCCACCATAACGATGAAATTGTATTTGTTGAAGTACGTTCGCGTGCTTATTCTTATTATGGAACTGCTATAGAAAGTATTAATAAAACAAAACAACAAAAGGTGATAAAATCTGCCATGAGTTATTTACAAAAACAAAACTGGCTAGATAAAATCGACTGCCGCTTTGATGTCGTTGGCGTGTCGCCCACTCACATAGAATGGATCAAAGACGCATTTTCTGATGAGAGTTAGCTATACTTATATACTGCGCGAAGTGACAGTGAGAACTGTAAATGAATAATATTATTATTGAACGCATTAAGCATAATTTCAGCGACAGCATTCAAATTAAAATTAATGCGACTGATTTACTACTGCCTACTATCGCCCAAGCGTCTGAAAAAATACTTCAGAGCTTGCTCGATGGTCATAAAATTTTGACCTGTGGCAATGGTGGCTCAGCGTGTGATGCCATGCGTTTCACAAGCGAAATGCTAAATCGGTTTAACCATGAGCGCCCAGGACTGCCCGCTATTGCTCTTGCTGCGGATATTGCCACAATCACCTCTATTGCTAACGATAGCCACTATAACGAAATATTTGCCAAGCAAGTGCGCGCGCTCGGTCAGATGGGCGATATATTGTTAGCTCTATCAACCAGTGGTAATTCTGCTAACATTCTAAATGCTATCAAAGCAGCCCAAGAAAAAAATATCACTGTTATTGCGCTCACAGGGCAGGAAGGTGGTAAAATCGCTACCTTGTTACAAGAACAAGATATAGAAATTCGTGTTCCAACTCAAGAGACAGCACGCATCCAAGAAATGCATTTGCTTATTTTACATTGCTTATGCGATATTATAGATCATCAATTATTTGGTCACGGGGAAATAACCAGATGAAAAAAGTAATCTCTACCTTAGCGTCTATCACTCTAATCGCCCTCTTACTCCAAAGTTGTTTTTTTATAGCTGGCGCTGCTGCAGGGGCCGCGGCTATTACTGTTGTTTATGACCATCGAAAATTAGAAAAAATTCTAACAGATACTCAAATAACGAATGCTATCGTTGATAAAATAAACACAGATTCTCATTTCAAAGAAAGTCATATTGAAGTTTCCTGCTTTAATCGAGTTGTTCTGCTTACAGGCGAAACACCCGAAGAAGCCCTACGTCAAACAGCAGAAGAATTAGCCCATAGTGTTCCTAACGTCTCTCGCGTCTATAATCAAATTACCGTTAAAGGTACTGTGTCATCACTCACACGCGCAAGCGACTCATGGATCACTGCAAAAATAAAAACTCAATTATTAGCGACTAAAGGTATGCAATCAAGTACGATTAAAGTAGTGACTTCTAATGGCACTGTTTATTTAATGGGGATAGTCTCTCGAGAGCAAGGAGATATTGCAGCCACTATTGCAAGCCAAATTGACGGAGTAAAAAGGGTCATGAAGATTTTTCAATATAAAAATTAAGACGACCAGGGATCACAGAATGGGTCAGATCGCAATTCTTCTGTTCATTAGCTGTTTTTTTTCCGCCTGTGCTTATGATGCAGCCGTCACAAGCGCACAAGTTGTCTATAATCGACATAATCTTGAAAAAAATATGGATGATAGTTTTACATCAATGCATGCTTATCATGATATTGCTCGTTATGGTAATCGTTACAAAAATGCGAATATTGTCATTGCGACTTACCATGATTCCGTTTTACTCGCTGGACAAGCACCCACCACCGTAGAAAAAGATGAAATAACACAGATTGTGAAAAAAAATGCGGGGAAAAGAGAAATTTATAATTACATGGAAGTGTCAAATCCCACCTCTTCTTTAACACGAGCAAGTGATAGCTGGATCACCGCCAAAATAAAATCTCAGCTAGTGGCTATCAATGATATCGATCCAACTCAAATTAAAATAGTCACAGAAAATGGCACCGTCTATTTGATGGGGGTTGTACCGCCAGAACAGGCTGAAATTGCAGTGGATGTCGCGCGTACAACAAGCGGAGTACAAAATGTCGTTAAGATTTTTTCTTATATACGGGTTAGTAAAAGCTAAAGGCTTTTTACATGCATACGCCGATTGCAATAGCGACATTTCACAAATGACAGATCAAATCTCACAGTTTAAATCTATTACAACACCTGATGGAAATTATAGATTTACAGAAGTTAGCTCTTATTCGCTCCCTATGGAAGATGGTTTTTGTGTTACCTCAGCGACTCCTTTTGCTGGCAGTGTTTGTAATAATGGGGATTATATTTATTATTTGAACAATTGTTCCAAAATTCGTTGGGAAATGGGTAAATGGGGCAGCACATTTACATGTGCAGGATAGTCTTTTCTTGGTAATTTAATTGCTTACGCAACCTTTCAATTACCCACAAATAGAAATACTGCATATTAATCATTTCGAGACTAGCTTTCTTTAAAAAATAAAAAAAGCTTTTGGCTCATCAGGTCGGCAGGATAATCGCACTCAGGCAGCAGGCTCTGCTAATGTCCTCTGACAAGTGTTTACTCTATCCCCCGAGTTTACACACAGAACTCACCCTACATCTACTCCACTATCCTCAGATAAGGTTTACTTTTATCTTGAGTTTTATTTTCACCCTTCTCTGTTACTATAGGAAGCCCACTATTTATTTCATTAGAAGCATCTACTGCTTCGCCTTCAAGAATATCTTCATAATCAAAAAACATACCTTGCTGATTTTCACTGGCATAAATACCCAAAACAGCCTTCACAGGAACTGAAATCATATACACAACGCCAGAAAAAGAGGCTTTAAACTCAACTAAATCATTCGTCATATTCATATCGCGAACTGCTGATGGCGACACATTTAAAGTAATCTCGCCATTCTCAATATAATCACTTGGAACATGGCAACCAGGATAATCTGCATTGACTACAAGATAAGGCGTACAAGCGCTATCAATGATCCATTGATAAAAAGCACGAATCAAATAAGGTTTATTTGACAACATCCATATATCTCCTATGCCATTTCCGTTTGTTTTCTTAAATCTTGTTCTGCTTCCGTTAAACTTGCCTGAAAAGAGTCACGCGCAAAAATACGCTCTGCATATTTATTAATTGCTTTTGCTTCTGGTGGCAACGTAATACCCCATAAAGGCAAACGCCATAAGATAGGCGCAATACAACAATCCACTAAAGAAAAATCATCATTTAGAAAATAAGTAGCGCTACTAAAGACAGGGGCTAACTTAATGAGATAATTACGTAACTCTTTGGCAGCAGTGACTCGAGTTTCTCCCTCTTGCCCATGTTCTAATTGATGAACTAAGCCGCCCCATTCACGTTCAATACGATAAATCATCAAACGTGATTTAGCACGAGCAACAGGATAAACAGGCATTAAAGGAGGATGGGGAAAGCGCTCATCCAAATATTCCATAATGATATTGGATTTATACAAAATAAGATCACGATCTACTAAAGTAGGCACAGTTCCATAAGGGTTCAGTTCGAGCAAGTCTTCTAACTTATCTGTATCACTGGCATCTGTATTAATGACCTCAACAGAAACGCCTTTTTCAGCCAATACTATCCTGACTTCATGACTCGATATATCCAATGACCCTGAGTACAAAGTCATAACTGATCGTCTATTAGCAACCACTGCCATTCAAACACCCCCACCCATACTTATGTCTATAAATATAATAATCTCTTATTTGGAATAGCCTTTGTACTGGCTGGGGGACTAGGATTCGAACCTAGGTAAACGGAGTCAGAGTCCGTTGTCCTACCACTAGACGATCCCCCAACTTAATGCACCTATACATAGACACTAAAGTTCTAAAGTTTTAACGCTTAGAGTATTGCGTACCTTTACGTGCTTTATGTCGCCCTACTTTTTTACGCTCAACTTGTCTAGCATCCCGTGTCAATAAGCCTGCTTCACGCAACATCTTACGAAGCAATAAGGCACCGCCTTCACTCCCTGCATCACCCTCATCATACTTTAGTAATGCCCGTGAAATACCATGACGAATAGCACCTGCCTGCCCACTGGCTCCACCACCTGCCACAGTCACAGTAATATCAAATTTATTTTGCAAACCCGTCACTTCTAATGGCTGCCGAACAATCATACGCGCTGTTTTACGGCCAAAATATTCATCTAACGTATTCTGGTTAATAACAATATCACCTTTGCCAGGCTTTAAATAAACACGTGCTGTTGATGTTTTACGACGACCAGTACCGCAATAAACTTCTTGCTTTGCTACCATAGTATTTTATTCCGTATCAAAAATCTAACGCTTGGGGGTGTTGTGCGGTATGTGGATGTTCAGATCCAGCATACACCTTTAATTTACGATATACTGCACGACCCAAAGGATTCTTAGGTAACATGCCTTTTACTGCGAGCTCAATCACCCGTTCTGGATGCTTCGCTAACAATTTTTCAAAGGTCGTTTTGTTAAGCCCCCCCGGATAACCCGAGTGACGATGATAAATTTTATCCGAAGCTTTTTTACCTGTGATTTTTATCTGGCTTGCATTCAGCACAATAATAAAATCACCTGTATCAACATTAGGTGTAAATTCTGGTTTATGCTTTCCGCGCAAACGAATTGCAATATGGCTCGCTAACCGACCCAATGTTTTACCAGCAGCATCAACGGTATACCAACCATGCTGTGCTGTTTCATTTGTTGCATTATAAGTTTTCATCAGACTCCTACTGTAAACTGTCACTATAAAACATACTCAAGACCAAAAAAAGATGTCGAATTATATAGTAATGTTTAAAAACAAGCAAGTAATTAACTACATTTACTTATAAAAAATGTCAGTTTTCTGGTTGACTGCAATAAATGAAAAAATAAGCTTTCTTTGCAAAAAATACCTCGCATAATTAGTCTGATATGTTATTGTATGTATTGCATCATTTTGACTTTAAAGAGGAATAAACGATGGCTGCTAGAAAAGCTTCTACCAAATCAGGAAAGAGATCTGTTAAAAAAGTGCAAATTAAGCCCAAAATGCCTACGGTTAAAGATCCTTTAACCAAAGGCGGCATCATCAAAGCAATCATGGATATGACATGTCTTGCCAAGAAAGAAGTTGCCGGAGTTTTAGATGCATTTGGTACCATTATTGAGTTGCATGTTAAATCACGCGGCCCAGGAAAGTTTATTATGCCTGGTCTGTTAAAAATTGCTGTTGTGAAAAAACCTGCAAAACCCGCTCGCAAAGGTACCAATCCATTTACTGGCGAAGAAATGATGTTTAAAGCAAAACCAGCCCACAAGGTGGTCAAAATCAAGGCGCTTAGAAAATTAAAAGAAATGGCTATTGCCTAATCTTTTAAAAACCTACACCTCCGCCTACAGAATGTTTTATGTTATTAAAAGAAACATTCTGTGGCGCGGAAATTTCTCGTAATGTTCAAATAACAAATCACCCAACGGTCAGCCATGCGACAAGGTGCGGCGAAAAAAAACGAGAAAGCTCGCATGCATGTAGTATGCGAGCATTTCGAGGTGTTTTTCGCCACACATTGCCTATGGATGGCCGTTTCAGGTTTATCGAGGTTGGCCATGAACAGGTAAAATTTCTTGGTATCGTATACGAAGATCTTCTTCAATTAATGCGTTAAGGGAGCAATTGCTGTAGCGGCTTGTGCGTTTGGTGAATTAGTATTTACGGGTGATATAGCGGGGGCGGGGGCTGTTATGGTTTTACTTTGTTTGTTAGAACCATCAGATGCTTGATCTTGCGAATTTTTAAGTCCATCTCTAAAAGCACAACTACTCACCAATAAACTACTTATCAAAATAACAACACATTGTGATTTCATAATACCTCATTCATCCCATTCAGAATCATTTATATCATCGCTGGTACGCATATCCATTACAAAGTCTTCTATGGGTTCATTCACATACAACTCTGTTTCTCTATAAGGATAGGGCGCTTCAGAAAAGCCTTGATAATTATTTCTATGCCGTAAAATCGCCCCAGTCCCGCAACAAGTACGACAACCACCCTTTTGCACTGGCACCGCTATTATATGGCCAGTAGGAGTGTTATACATATAATATTTTGAAATAACATAACTACTATGCTGCCTGCTATATTTTTTATGTTTATTATAATAATGCTTGTGATAGGGCTTATGATAGGATTTATTGTGCGAGCAATCATAACAAGGTATTGTGACAATATCGTAATCAGGAAAAACAGGCTGCGGATAATAATCAGCAAGCGCAGCACTCGACCCAATGGCTATACTGATACATCCTATGCAGATATTCAAAGATAGAAACTGACGAAGCATAAAAGTCACCTCCCATTTGATCTTTTATATTAACACTTGATGAGACAGCCGAGGAGATATGTTAACCCTAATACAATTTAAACGGTAAGTGTTTACGCCCTAACAAGAAAGTTCTTGTTTAACAAGAGCAGCTAATTGATGGGCTAATTGTTTAATCTCATTTTCATTTTCACCTTCAACCATCACACGAACCAGTGCTTCCGTACCCGAACGACGTAATATAATACGGCCGTTTTCGGCCAATTGGTTTTCTATATTTTTTAATGCAGTTTGAATTCGTGGATTATTTTCTAAATCATTATTCCCGCTATTTTCTGTCACTTTAACATTCAATAAAATTTGAGGATATTTTTCTAACCCTTCTCTGACTTGGGCTAAAGTTTGATTTTTATAGCGCATCACAGAAAGCGTTTGTAATGCCGTGATAATTCCATCTCCTGCCATCATTGATTCAGAACAAATAACATGACCTGAAGGCTCGCCTCCTATACACCACTGACGTTTATTTAATTCAGCCATGACATAGCGATCACCCACAGGGACTCGTACAAATGGAATATTTAAACAACCGAGCGCTTTCTCTAAGCCAATATTAGACATCGTGGTACCAACCACCCCTCCTTTTAAAACTCCTAATTCTTGACGATGTTTAGTAATGATATAAAGTAAATCATCGCCATCTACAATATGGCCGTGATTATCCACCATAATAACCCGATCACCATCGCCGTCTAACGCAATCCCTAAATCAGCTTTTTCTTGAATCACTCGTTTTTGTAAAACTTCAGGATGTGTCGCGCCACAGTCTAAATTAATATTTAATCCATCGGGTTCAACACCCATTTCAATCACTTCAGCACCGAGTTCACGGAATACATTAGGCGCTATATAATAAGCAGCCCCGTTAGCACAATCAACAACGAGTTTAAGTCCATTTAAATGAGTATCAGACGAAACGGTACTTTTACAAAATTCAATATAACGTCCAGCTGCGTCAACAACTCTAATTGCCTTACCTAATTGGGAAGAATCCACAGTTGTCATTTTTTTTTCAAGTTGTTCTTCTATGGCAGCTTCTACGTCATCAGGCAATTTTTTTCCTTGCGCCGAAAAAAATTTAATACCGTTATCATAATAGGGATTATGTGATGCACTGATGACAATACCTGCCTGAGCTCTTAAGGTACGGGTCAGATAAGCAATAGCAGGTGTCGGCATGGGTCCTAACAAATGCGTATCAATACCTGCGGATGATAATCCCGCCTCTAATACTGATTCAAACATATACCCTGAAATACGCGTATCTTTGCCGATAATGACTTTACCAAATCCTTGGCGTGCTAAAACCTTACCGACCGCCCAGCCCAATTTTAAAATAAATTCTGCATTAATTGGCCACACACCGACTCGGCCTCTGATACCATCAGTACCAAAATAGCGGCGTGGTTGCTTATAAATAGGCTCTGCTTTCATCTTAGGCAGGATCAGTGTTTTTATTATCAATAATCTTTAAATGACTCTGGTCGCTTGAATCAACAGAGTGCGCAACCTGACGTTTCCTACGATCATTATCTTCGTCATTCCAGCCTGCTGGTTCTCGTGCAGGTTTGCCTGACATAATGTCACTGATTTGATCTGTATTAATAGTTTCATATTTGATAAGTGCTTCGGCCATGGCATGCAATTGATCTAACTTTTCTTTTAAAATTCTTGTAGCACGTTGATAATTTTTATCAATAATATCTCGCACTTCCTGGTCAATAATGCCAGACGTCGATTCAGAAATTTCTTTATGTCGAGCAACAGAATGACCTAAAAACACTTCTCCCTCATCTTCTCCAAACGTGAGCGGGCCTAACTTCGTTGATAAACCCCATTTCGTGACCATATTACGTGCTAATTCGGTGGATTTTTGAATATCATTCGAGGCACCTGTGGTGACTTTATCAGGCCCATAAATCAGTTCTTCTGCTATGCGTCCGCCAAACAAACTAGAAATTTTACTTTCTAAATATTCTTTTGAATGGCTATAACGATCCCCTTCGGGTAAAAACATCGTGACACCTAATGCCCTGCCATGTGGAATAATAGTAACTTTATGGACGGGATCGTGTTCAGGAACAGACAAACCCACAATCGCATGCCCTGCTTCATGATAAGCAGTCAATTTTTTCTCTGATTCACTCATCACCATGGAGGGACGCTCTGTTCCCATGATTATTTTATCTTTTGCTTTTTCAAATTCTTCCATTCCAACCGCACGTTTATTAGCACGAGCAGCAAAAAGCGCAGCTTCATTCACAATATTCGCTAAATCCGCCCCGGAAAATCCAGGTGTACCACGCGCGATAATAGCAGGCTGTACATCATCTGCTAAGGGCAATTTACGCATGTGTACTTTTAATATTTGCTCACGTCCACGCACATCAGGCAATCCTACAATGACTTGTCTATCAAAGCGGCCTGGACGTAACAACGCAGGGTCTAATACATCAGGTCTATTGGTTGCAGCAATTACAATGACACCTTCATTCCCTTGGAAACCATCCATTTCAACTAATAACTGATTCAATGTTTGTTCACGTTCATCATGTCCACCGCCTAGACCTGCTCCCCGATGACGACCCACGGCATCAATCTCATCAATGAAAATAATGCAAGGGGCTTGTTTTTTAGCTTGCTCAAACATATCACGTACACGCGAAGCACCCACACCTACAAACATTTCTACGAAATCCGAGCCTGAAATAGTGAAAAATGGCACTTTTGCTTCACCTGCAACAGCCTTTGCCAATAATGTTTTACCAGTACCTGGTTGCCCTATCAAGAGAACACCTTGTGGAATTTTCCCACCTAATTTTTGGTATTTGCCTGGATCTCGTAAAAAATCAACAAGCTCTTTGACTTCTTCTTTTGCTTCTTCAACACCCGCTACATCTGCAAAGGTGATTTTTACCTGATCTTCACCTAGTAAACGTGCGCGACTACGGCCAAATGAGAAAGCACCGCCACGGCCACCCCCACCTGTTTGCTGGCGTAGTACGTAGATCCATATAGCAAATAAAACAATCCACGGCAGTAAATTAAGCAGATGCATTAATAGCCCTGGTTGCTCGGGTGGACGGCCTTTGATAATAATCCCTTTATCAAGCATTTCTTTTAATAAAGGGGTGTCATATAACATCGGAAGATAGGTGGAAAAAACTTTATTGTTTTGCATAACGCCTGTGACGTCTTGCTCTGAGATCGTGACAGTGCTGACATTACCTTGTCTCACTTCATTGACAAAAGTGGAATAACTAATTCTTTCTTCTGATTCGCGTTTAGGACCAAATAAATTAAATACAGAAACAAGGACTATTCCTGCTACCATCCATAAAAGTATTGTCTTAATTGTGTCATTCACTCGCGAAAGCTCCTTTGGTACTTACACACATAGATTCTCTCTATCATACAGGAAGTCCTTCAGGTTCGATAGAAGCTCCTGCTTTTAATGGCGATTTTTAGCTAAAATATAGACTTCGTTGGAGCGACTACGTGATGCTTTTGGCTTACGAACGACCACTTTTTTAAAAGAACGCCGCACTTCAGCCAAAAATGAGTCGAATCCTTCCCCTTGAAATACTTTTATCAGTAATCCGCCCTGATCTTGTAGAACACGCAATGCAAAATCCAGTGCTAACTCAGCAAGCGCGATAACATTTGGCAAATCAACACTGTCTATACCGCTAAAGTTAGGAGCCATGTCTGAGATAACCCAATCAACCTGTATGTCATCTATACGTTGCAATACATCTTGCAGCAATTTCTCTTCTCTAAAATCACCTTGTATAAATTCAACACCCAGAATGGACTCCATGGGCAATATATCTAAAGCTATCACACGGCCTTCTTTACCCACAAGTTTTACAACAAGCTCAGACCAACCTCCAGGCGCAGCACCTAAATCAATCACAGTCATGCCAGACTTAAATAATTTGTCGCGTTGATGAATTTCTTGTAATTTATAAACGGCGCGTGATCTAAGCCCGGCTTGCTGAGCCTTCTTAACATAAGGATCAGAAAAATGTTCGCGAAGCCAACTGCGGCTAGTTTTAGGCATTACCAAAAAAGCCCTTATACATGAACCACTTCAATGATTTCATAATTTGTGGTTCCTTCTGGCGTTTGCACTTCAACAGTATCATCTACCAATTTTCCAATCAATGCACGAGCAATGGGGGAACTGACAGAAATTTTTCTAACTTTAATATCAGCTTCATCATCACCGACAATTTGATAAGTCACTTTTTCTCCCGTGTGGACATTGTTCAATGTGACTGTGGTGCCAAATATCACTTTGCCTGTATTTTCTATCTGGGTCACATCAATGACTTGTACATTCGATAACTTTCCTTCGATCTCTGAAATGCGTCCTTCTACAAAACTTTGTTCGTCACGTGCAGCATGGTACTCTGCATTCTCTTTTAAATCCCCGTGCGCTCTTGCTTCTGCAATCGCAAGAATAATACGCGGACGCTCAACAGATTTTAACCTTTGTAATTCTTCACGTAACAAAGTGACTCCTAACACTGTCATCGGGATTTTTTTCATTGACATGGTGATCACCTCACTAAAGTTTCATATCTTCAAAAAATTTTTTTACCTGATCAAACCAAGATTTTGATCGAGGGCTGTGTTTGTTATCAGTCGATAATGTTTGATCAAACTGAACGAGTAAGTCTTTTTGTTTTTGTGTCAAGTTAACAGGCGTTTCGACAACGACTCTGCAAAGCAAATCACCTGTTGAACCGCCTTGTACCGATGGCACGCCCATTCCCTTTAATTTAAATATTTTTCCTGATTGTGTTTCACCAGGTATTTTTAATTTTACACGTCCCTTTAAGCTCGGTACATCTAATTCGCCGCCTAATGAAGCTGTCACAAAACTAATTGGCATTTCACAATGCAAATGAGTACCATCACGCGCAAAAATAGGATGCGGTTTAACGCTTACCTGCACGTAAAGATCACCCGGTGTTCCGCCTGACTCACTGGCATCGCCTTCATTGCTTAAACGAATTCTATTACCTGTATCAATACCAGGCGGTATTTTAACAGATAATTTCTTTGTTTCTTTCCGATGACCTCTGCCACGACACGCTTGGCAGGGATCCAAAATTAACTTGCCTTGCCCTCGACAGGTGGGACATGTTTGCTGGACAGAAAAAAATCCTTGCTGCATTCGCACTTGCCCATAGCCATCGCAATCGCTGCAAGTGACTGGCTTCGCACCTTTACGCGCGCCGCTACCCTGGCATTCCAGGCATGGCATTTGTACGGGTACATTAATTTCAATAGTTTTACCAAAAACAGCATCGGCTAAATCAATTTCAACATTGCAACGTAAATCAGCACCGCGCTTTGACCCTCCCCTGCGACCCCCTCCGAAAATATCGCCAAAAATATCACCGAAAATGTCACCAAAATCCATGCCATCGCCCATACCGCCAAACCCATTTCCCGCGCTTGGGGCATCATGGCCAAATTGATCATACGCAGCACGTTTACGGGGATCTAAGAGCACTTCGGAGGCTTCCCGCACCTCTTTAAAACGCTCTTCGGCAATTTTTTTATCTTCGGGATTAGGATTACGATCGGGGTGATACTTCATTGCCAAACGGCGAAACGCTTTTTTAATCTCGTCTTCGCTTGCGCTTTGGGTCACACCCAGCACTTCGTAATAATCACGTTTTGACATAGTTTATCAGCTATCTATTATTTATTTTTATCATCTTTGACTTCTTCAAACTCCGCATCGACTACTGTCTCATCTTTAGCACCTTTCTCATGAGCAGGTTGTGCCTCTCCTGTCGATGTTTGTTGATGCCCTTGTTGATTGGCCTGAGACAGATGCTCAGTCATCTTAGCTGACACATCCGTTAAGTTTTTTGTTTTTGCTTCAATAAGCTCTTTATCATTGCCCTTAATTGCCTCTTTTAACTCTTCAGAGGCTTGTTCAATTGCTCTTTTTTCATCAGATGGCACTTTATCGCCTGCCTCTTTCAACGCTTTAGCGACAGAGTGAAGTAGATTATCCGCGTGATTGCGGACATTCACAAGCTCATGGAACTTACGATCTTCAGCCACATTGGCTTCGGCATCTTTTACCATTTTCTTGATTTCATCTTCTGATAATCCACTGGATGCCTTGATCACTATAGATTGTGCCTTACCTGTTGCTTTATCTTTAGCGGATACATGTAAAATACCATTGGCATCAATATCAAAAGTGACTTCAATTTGTGGCATACCTCGCGGTGCAGCGGAAATATCAGTCAAGTCAAATCGACCGAGCGATTTATTCGCAGAGGCCATTTCACGTTCACCCTGTAATACATGCACTGTCACGGCTGTTTGGTTATCACCTGCCGTAGAAAATATCTGGTTGGCTTTTGTTGGAATCGTGGTGTTTTTTTCAATAAGTTTCGTCATCACGCCGCCCAAGGTTTCAATACCTAAGGAAAGCGGTGTGACATCTAATAATAAAACATCTTTCACTGAGCCAGAAAGTACAGCGCCTTGAATAGCAGCGCCTATTGCCACCGCTTCATCGGGATTGACATCGCGACGAGGCTCTTTTCCGAATATTTTTTTCACGGTTTCCTGCACAAGCGGCATACGCGTCTGGCCACCGACTAAAATGACATCAGCAATATCTTCTACATTGACACCCGAATCTTTAATCGCTGTTTTGCAAGGCCCACTTGTACGCTCAATTAAATCTTCCACTAATGACTCTAATTTAGCACGCGTCATTTTGATATTTAAGTGCTTAGGCCCACTGGCATCTGCCGTAATATAAGGCAGATTAATTTCTGTTTGTTGCGCGGAAGAAAGCTCTATTTTAGCTTTTTCTGCAGATTCTTTTAAGCGTTGTAAGGCAAGTGGATCATTACGCAAATTGATGCCGGAGCTTTTCTTGAATTCGTCAATTAAATAGTTCATGATACGCAAATCAAAATCTTCACCGCCTAAAAATGTATCCCCATTCGTTGATAACACTTCGAATTGGTGCTCACCATCGACTGCAGCAATTTCAATGATAGAGATATCAAAGGTACCGCCACCTAAATCATATACAGCTATTTTGCGATCACCTGGTTTTTTATCCATTCCAAAAGCTAACGCAGCGGCTGTAGGTTCGTTAATAATACGTTTCACTTCTAAACCCGCAATACGACCCGCATCTTTAGTGGCTTGGCGTTGTGAATCATTAAAATAAGCAGGAACAGTAATGACCGCTTCAGTGACAGGATGCCCTAAATAATCTTCTGCTGTTTTTTTCATTTTCATCAGCACTTGGGCAGACACTTGCTGGGGTGCAGTCGCTTTGCCTTGCACTTCTATCCATGCATCGCCATTATCAGCTCGCACAATTTTATAAGGAACTATTTCTTTGTCTTTACGTACAACTTCTTCATCAAACCGTCGTCCAATCAACCGTTTTGCTGCATAAATAGTATTTGCTGGATTAGTCACTGCCTGGCGTTTGGCAGGTTGCCCCATAACAATCTCTTGGTTATCTAGCCATGCCACAATAGAAGGGGTAGTTCGGTCTCCTTCTGCATTCTCAATGACGCGTACCTTATCGCCTTCCATTACAGCAACGCATGAATTTGTTGTACCTAAATCAATACCAATAATTGTGTTTCCCATGTTTTTCTCCAAAAAATAAATGACCTAATTATTACTATGGGGATGAATACTCATTTTTCAATACGGCTATGTGCTATTAATGTTATTTGATAGATTATTTTGCAACAATGACGAGAGCAGGTCGGATAAGACGGTTGTTCAAAGTATATCCTTTCTGTAAGACGGAGAGTACTGAGCCGGGTTTTGCATCACAATCAACCTGCGTGGATACTGCCTCATGTAATTCATGATTAAAAGCTTGCCCCATAGGATCCACTTGCTGCACCCCAAATTTTTCTAATGTGGTATAAAACATTTTTAAAGTCATATTGACGCCATCTAATAAACTACCAGAGCCTGATTCTTCAGTGCTATGAACCGTTACGGCACGCTCTAAACCATCCACAATAGGCAGTAATCCAAGTACGAATTTCTCCAATGCATATTTATGGGCACTCGCTATATCGCGCTCTGCACGCCGCTCTAGGTTCTCTTTTTCTGCTTGCTGACGTAACAAACGATCCCAATATTGCGTAGCTTTTTCTTTCTCCGCAGCCAGTTGTTTTTGTAATTCTTCGTAAGGCACCACAGGCTCTAAGGTTCCTGCTTCATGAGTGTCTGCATGCGGGGCATTATGAGGGGTATTATCTTTTTGTGACACAGTAACCTCCAGATAAATAATATTTTATTCACTGTATACTATATATAGCTCAATGAGATCTAATTCAAGGGATAATAATAATTTTATTGCAATTCTGTTATATTCTACAATTATAAATTATATTCTATTTGATTAAGGAATAATATGTCCGCCGCATTTAAAACCATAGGCATCTTTGGTCAAGCTAAAAATCATGAGGTAAAAAATACCCTTCATGCATTAATCGAGTATTTACGTGCATTACCCGTGACCATTCTGATAGAAGCCAATACGGGTGAAGCACTCCATGATTCTTCCCTCAAAATAATAGATAAAAAACAGATTGGAGAACAATGCGATCTATTAATCGTGATCGGCGGTGATGGCAGTTTACTGCATGCGGCACATGCTATCGTGAATCAAGCAATCCCTGTACTCGGGATCAATCGCGGTCGTTTAGGGTTTTTAACGGATATCCTTCCGACAGAACTGACTAAAATAAAAAAAATTATTGAAGGGGAGTATCACCTGGAGAACCGATTTTTACTCACAACGACTATTACATTAGACAATAAAATAATAGGTCAAGATCAAGCGCTTAATGAAGCCGTCATTCTTCCAGATGCTCTGCCTCATATAATTGAATTTGAAATTTATATAGATAACCAATTTGTTTGTAGCCAAGACTCAGACGGCTTAATTATTGCAACCCCCACAGGGTCAACCGCTTATGCTTTATCAGGCGGCGGCCCTATTCTTCATCCTCAATTGGATGCGATTGTACTCGTGCCTATGTTTCCACATACATTAAGTAGCAGGCCAATTGTAATCGAAGGCAACCGGCATATTAATATTATTATTTCGCCCAATAATCCAACGACCCCACGACTGAGTTGTGATGGACGTGCAACACTCGATGCCCCTCGTGGCAGTCAGATTGCTATCCATAAGAACGCAAAACCCTTACAGCTTATTCATCCGCTCGATTATAATTATTATGAAGCATTACGCAGCAAACTTCACTGGGGCAAAAAATTACAATATTTAAGAGCAAATTAAAAGAGGAAATCCTTTATGTTGACTCAAATTCATATCAGCAATTTGATCACCATTCATGAACTCAATTTAGAGTTTCAAGCAGGGACTACCGTCATCACAGGTGACACAGGCGCTGGTAAATCTATTTTAATTGACGCCATATTGTTAGCCTTAGGTGGCCGCGCTACCAGCGCCTTGGTGCGTGATGGACAAGAAAAAGTGGATATTAGCCTCACTTTTGATATAAGCCAATTGCCAGACGCAAAATTATGGTTAAAAAACTATGATCTGGATCAAGCAACGGATGAATGCATTTTACGCCGCACTCTCTATCGCGATGGTCGATCACGCTGTTATATCAACGGCATGCCCAGCACATTACAACCACTGCGTGATGTAAGTGAATTACTCATTCAAATTCACGGTCAACATGAACATCAATCACTCTTAAAAGCAGATAAACAACGTACCTTAGTGGATCGTTATGCGAACCATATTCATTTAGTCGATACTGTACACACCCTCTCGGAAGAATGGCATTTGTTAAACCAGGAAACCAGTGCGTTGCGTCAACTCATTGAAGAACGCAATACACGCGGTGAATTTTTAAAATTTCAATTGCAGGAATTAGAAGAATTGCAACTACAGGAAAATGAATTTCAAACACTCGATTTAGAACACAGACAATTAGCCCATTCAGATGAATTATTACAAAATATTTCTTTAACGCTTGGATTGCTCGCAGAGGAAGAAGAAAAAAACGCATTACAGTTATTAAATCTTGCTCTACAATCGATGGAAAAAGTGCATCGAATAGACCCTAAAATTAATACATGGTACGAATTGATTCAAAATGCCATTATTCAAGTCAGCGATACCGAAGATGAATTACGTCGTTACCTTGAAACATTTGAGATTGATCCAGCACGCTTGCTTTGGGTCGAGCAACGCATTAGCACGCTCTTTGATCTGGCACGCAAACACAAAGTAGAACCGAATGATTTAGTTGCACTACAAGAAAAATTAACGGATGAGTATAATCAACTTGAAGCCAGTGATACACGTTTTTCTACGCTCGCCAATCAACTCAGCACTCTTGAAAATCAGTACCATACTGCCGCTAACAAACTCAGCGAAAGTCGCCAACGCGCCGCAAAAAAATTAACAACTGAACTGATCAAAATAATACATGAATTGGCTTTACCGCATGCGGAATTCACTATTCAATTTGAAAAAAATGAAGCGGGTGAAAAACCTGCAATTACGCCTCATGGCATCGATAAAATTGTTTTCCAAATTAAAACAAATGCAGGTCAACCATTCCAGCCTTTAGCAAAAATTGCATCGGGTGGAGAGCTATCACGTATCGCCTTGGCTATCTACATGGCAACTGCCTTAGAACACGTCACACCTACATTGATTTTTGATGAAGTTGATGTTGGTATCGGTGGGAGTTCAGCGGAAATCGTGGGTCAATTATTACGGCGTTTAGGTCAAACGCACCAAGTGCTTTGTATCACTCATCAGCCTCAAGTCGCAGCACTCGGTCATCAGCATATACGCGTTTCTAAAATCCATCAAAAAGACAGTCATCAAACACATGTTTCAATACTTTCACAAGAAGAAAAAATCCATGAATTAGCGCGAATGTTAGGCGGCATGAAAATCACCAAGAAAGTACTTGATCATGCGCGAGAAATAATGAACGGATAACCACGGAAAGCCTATGCAGGCTGTTTCTCATTGAAACTGTTATTGACACTTAGTCTATAATTATGATACTTTATTGTCCACCATATGAAAGAGGAAATATGATATGCTTATGCGTTTATTAATAATATTAGGGCTAGTTATTACGGTCGGTGCCACTTCTACGAGTTTCGCTGTTGATCCAATTCCGCTGCCACAATTCCAGCGTTATTATTGTCCACCACTTCCCTCTACTTTTGTGGTATGGGCTCCTAACCGTATACTCACCACGCATGAAAATGGCATCTGGTGGATTGCTCACCCTACAGAAGACTTTCCAGCAGGCTCTACTGTTACTTTAGGCCCTTCTGATACTTATAGATACACACGTAACTATATTGGTGGAGGTGGACTGACATGTGATGTTACCCTTACAATTAAGGGTAAATCATATGAAATGTCTATTGAAGATATGGATGGTTATCATCGAGACAATTGTCATAGTAATCAGGATGGAATGACTTTTGATTGCATACCAGTAACAGGCCACCCCTGATGAAAAATCATTTTGCTGGAAAACAGACATCAGCCCGCTTACTTATGGCATAGGGGCTGACCCTGACGGATCCCCACAAAATAAAGTGATAACCGATTGATAAAATGAAAATATAGCACTGTTTGAGAAATAGCAGAGCCTGTCGCCCCGCAAAAAACGCGCCATGCTTGTCACAAAAACACAGGCGTGTATTCGCGTTTTTGTGCGGGGTCTGGTGGCAATGGCACTACCTTAAG
>JBEPVM010000021.1:0-29299 GCA_041690995.1 Gammaproteobacteria bacterium
AACACTCAGTTTTAATAACAAGTTCCAGCAAATGTGTGGATTGAGTACCGTTCACCATCATAATATTCGCCGTTCACCTTCATGATAATACACAACTGACCTTAGTAAAATAACTTCCACTGACTAAGGCAGGGTTAGTTGCACGTCAAAATGGGTTCCCGCCTTCGCGGGAATGACACGCTTTCACGGGAATGACACAGTTAAATGAACGTTCTCTATTCTTCTCGTACCGTCTAGAAATAAGCTGAAAAAATAAATTAGCCCCTTATTTATCAATAGGCAAATAACCTATCTCGTCTATAATCAGCACCTTAGAAGCACTTAATTTTTTTAATTTTGAATCGAGTTGATTTTCATAATGAGCCTTGTTTAACTGAGAAATAAGCTTGTGACAATTGATATAATAAGTTGAAAATTTAAGCTTTAAAGCTTCCATCCCAAACGCAATGGCCAAATGAGTTTTGCCCTTAGCTATGGAATTTTGATTGACTTTGACAGTTATTGTGCCCTTTCAAGAAATTTTCAAATCGCATGTTTTCAAATGCTTCAGCATATAACATGCGTGAGTGACCTAAGATCATAAAAAAACAATATAACTTAACCAACCTTCGCTGTTCTCTATCGTATATTTCACCTAAATAACCCCAATCGACTTGGGCTTGTTCTACAGGTGAAGTTTCAAAACGCAATACAGCGTGGTTCCGATAGTATTCTTTACTCTTTGACACGAAGCGAGCAAGCCCGCTATAACAGCCTGTATAGCCTTGTTGCTTAACCTCATTAAAAAGACGATACGCAGATAAATCATTAGGAAGGTTGACTCATATGTTGGGCATATTTACGCACAGTCTTGCTATCTACTTTAAATCGTCTTGCTATCTCGCTGATGCTTAACCCTTGTTCGTATAGTTGTCTCATTCTCATCCAATTTTTCTTTGTTAACATCTGTCTACCTCTACATTATTTTTGTGTAGAGATTTTAACCTGAAGATTTTTCAGCTAGAACTTTTGGGGATTTTTACATTAGAAGTAACAACTTTCATGTTTGTACTTCCTTCAGTATTAGATAGTAGCCGGCGCGGCATTGATCCGAGTGCTTTACACGCTTTTGAGGAGAGGACTGAGTTAAGCAAAGGGGAGGCCCCCTCCTGCGCAACGCCCCCCCCTTTTTCTTCATTCATTTACTTTCTTACAATCTGGAGTGAGCTGAAAGTCCCTGCAGTAAGATTTGCTTTTTTCGGAGCAGAAGTATCCTCCCCGATGGATGATCCGGAATTCACTTCTCCTTCTCTTAACTTGCATGGTAGAGCATCGGGTTCAGATCCAGCTTTTTCATAGGTGTTGGTATTTATTGATTTTTCATTGTTCTCACTAGTATCAGGAGCTGAAAGATTATTAGATAATCTGTTAAAAAGAAAAGAAACTACTGGTTTTCCTGTGCTCGTGGAAGGTATTAAAGTAGTTTCTTTCTCAACTAGAGGAGCACCCTCAGATGATTCAAAATTCACTTTTTCTCCTGTTAAGTTCCTTTTTTGCTGATCCCCGGTTACAGAGGGGATTTCTTCATACGTGTTAGCCTCTTTTGATTTTTCGCTGCTTTTAGTAGTAGGAATGGCAGGATGATTAAATAATCGGTCAAAAAGAAAAGAAACTACCGTTTTACCGGTGCCTGTAGAGGGCATTGAAGGACTTTCTTTTTGAGAAGATTTAAACTGGTCTATAAGCTTTTGCGGGAGAGGAGGGACTAGATTAGTATAGCTAGCTGGCCGATGAGCACAAGCTTTAACTGATGTGATGAAATTTTCTCTTTCCTTCTCATACAAACTAAAGGTATTCTTCCAGCACCCTGTTAGCTCATCTAATTGCTTGATCCGGGGGTGGAGAAAATCCATTTTAGAAAGGTAGAGAAAAATAGCATTTGCCTCAGAAGGTAATCCATCTGGGTGAAGAAATATAGGCTTTGGCATATATAGATCTCGCGGTACGTCCCTTTCTATCCTTTCTTTTTCTTTAAAAAAATTTTCATTATCTTTTACCTTTCCATACACACCATGAAACAGGTCTAGTAAGATACATTCGCCTATTCTTTCCAGAGGGTAAGCATAACCTTCTTCAAGCTTCTCCTCACTTAAAATAACATACATATGATCTTTTTGTGCCTCCCCTATAAAAGTGGAAGCAGTATACAAAAAATATTTATTTTCCTGGCCCAATTCTATTAAAAATTGATAAGAAAAAAGAAGAGTGAGGGCACGGCAATTTTCACACGAAGCAATTCCGTAATCATATGCAATAAGCGCTTCATAGAATATAAAAAATAAATCCACATAATCATCTGAGAATTCTTCGTCCATTAGCTTTCTCATAATATGGCTAGCTAGTGCGCTCGTCTCTATACGCAATTTGAGTACTGTTTCTAAAGAAGGAGGTTCTTCCTTGTTTTTGTCAGAAAGATTACGAAGTGTCATCGTATCACCTATAAATAAAATAATTCGACTTTCGGCATAAGCTAATTCCATACTCCGGATTAAAATTGAGGTAAGATCGGCAGCAGGTAAATCGCGATTTGTAAGCATATTATGAGCTCCTCTAATAATTTATTAAATTAAAATTTAAAAATACGAGGTTAAATAAGAACGGAAAAAATCGAAAGAGCAGATCATTTCGTTAATAGCACTATACTCTTCTATAAATAAAAAACAACCGTCCGTTTTAATTAATAGCAGCTAGATATATCAGTCATTTTTTTATTTGTGTTATTTTTTGTTTTTAATATTTTAAAAAGAATTAAAATAAATAACTAGTAGAAATGAATTTTTTTAAAGGAACTAATTGCCTGCCACTCTATTTTTTCCACATCCCTTGTAGTTGTTTTCGATGTATCTGAAGCCACATCAAAGCTACTATTGCAGGTGCTGTCTTGATATGGCCTGAATAAAGTTTAGCGAATGCCTCTTCTGCTGAAAGATTGATAGCATAGATATCTTCGTTTTCATCTGCAAGACCGTGAGTGCCTTCAATAGTGCGTGCGTCTATTTTGCCGCAATACACATGAAGATACTCATTTGCAGCACCGGGGCTCACGAAGAATTCACTAATAGGATGTAAGAGAGATGTTGCACAGCCTGTCTCTTCTATCCTTTCACGGTAAGCGACTTCTTCTGGATTTTCATTTTCCTCTCTTACGCCCGCGGGGATTTTTAAAAGCCAAGGGCTTTGCGTGGGCACTTGGAACTAAAATCCGCCTGTTTATACAGCAGTACAAAAATGATTGTCGCACTTGGGACTAAAATCCGCCCGGAAAGACCCGGCGTAACTGCTTGATTACATTGGTGGGCCGTCTGCGATTCGAACGCAGGACCAACAGGTTAAAAGCCTGCTGCTCTACCGACTGAGCTAACGGCCCCAGGGGAATAAAAAACAAGAATTGCCAATGATACCGTGTTATAGAAAAATATCAACGTCCAGGAGTGTCTCCCCAGAGATATTTATGTAACTGTACTTGTAATCGCACAGGTAAACGATCTTGTAAGATCCAATCTGCTAGCTCGCCAGGAGCTTGTACCTGATAACTGGGTGAAAATAATACGTCACAACGCGTGTTTAATTGATATTGCTGTAGTATTTCTTTCGCCCAATCGTAATCCGCTCGATGGCAAATCACGAATTTTACTTGGTCATGGGGTGATAAATAATCAATATTCTTAAAACGATTCTTTTGGACTTCTCCTGAACCAGGTGTTTTTATATCGACTACTTTAACCACTCGTGGATCGACTGCTGACACATCGAGCGCACCACTGGTTTCGAGCGATACTTCATATCCCACATCACATAAAGCACGTAATAAAGCAATACAAGGTTTTTGCGCGAGTGGTTCACCCCCTGTGACAGTGACATAATGCGCGCCGAAACTTGCAACTTGCTGCAAAACAGCTTCTATTTCATACCAGGTGCCGCCTTGAAAAGCGTAAGCAGTATCACAATAACCACAACGCAAAGGACAGCCTGTTAAACGCACAAAAACGGTAGGAAGCCCTACGGTTCGTGTTTCACCCTGCAAGGAAAAAAAAATTTCGGTAATTCGCAATGATGACTCATTCATCTTTTTCTAATGAGCCTGCTTCAATTGCTTTAATTGCTCGCCAGCAAGACGTGCCGAAGCAGTACCTGGGTAACGTGTCACCACTTTTTTGAATGCTGCCTTTGCCTCTGCCCACCTAAACTGAGCGGCGTAAATTAATCCTAATTTAAGCTCGGCATCCGCTACTTTAGAACTCTCAGGATAATTTTTTATGACAGCAGTAAACTCATTTGCTGACTGATCATTTTTATTCAATAACCCATATAATTCGCCTAGCCAATAATGTGCATTCGCTACGAATTGGCCTTCAGGATATTTTTGCAACATTTTTTGTAATGTTGCCACGGCTTCGTTATATTTCTTCATTTTAATAAAATCATACGCGGTTTGGTAAATTTTCTGTTCTTCGGCAATATTAGGTTGCTTATGGGTATCGCTGTCTGTTTTTACAGATGTTTTTTTAGTATTACCGACTTCTACTGGGGGTATCATTTTTTCTTTTGCAGATTTATCAGTGAGTCGTTTATCTAAATCAGTGTACATACTCTTCTGCTGGTTTTGCACTTGTTGTAACTGATGCGTTAACTCTTCAATTTGTGCGCGCAATGATTGAATTTCAGCCCGCATTGTCTCTATTTTAGAACTTGAAGTTGATGATTGGACCTGGTTCTTTATCTGCTGTTCAAGACGTGTTATGCGCTGGTCTTCTGTCAATGCTTGCTTGGACACAGAAGGTTCTTCTGATTTGACTGAAGATGAGACCTTCTCGGGTGGCGCATTCTTTGGCAGTTGTTGGTTATCAAACGAGGGTGGGAAATTATCGACATCATAAACAGGCGCGTCATCCGCCATAACCACAGTGGCAATGCCAGTTAACATTACCACTGTGACGAATTGCCTTAAGCAGGCTAAAAACATACTATACCTTTATATTAATTCCGATAAACAAGAATGACTCGTCGGTCTAGCTGATAAGCCTGTTCTGTATGGCCTGTAGCTCCAAGTCGTTCAGAGCCATAACTTACCACACGAATTTGATCCGCATTGACACCTTTACCTTTCATAAAGTCGGCTACTGCATTTGCACGGCGTTCACCTAAAGCAACATTATACTCACGGCTACCACGTGGATCGGTATGTCCTTCTAAAATGACTTTTGCTTTGGGATGTGCCATCAAATACTCTGCATTTGCAGCGACAGCAGGTTTGTATTCATCGCGTATATCACTTTTATCATAGTCAAAATAATAAGTGCGTTTTGCAATACTTTGCTGTGGGCCGCCTTGGTTTTCATCACCAAAATTAGACCCTTGGTTCATTCCAGATGTCTGTGTACTGCCATTTTCATCAGGCATGCCATTCATATCTTGATCTTTATTCTGGTGGCCTGGCGCAGAACAAGCGCTTAATCCTAATAGGATGCTGATAGCGCATACTTTTTTAACTATATTTTTTAATTTCACGATTTTTTCTCCCTATCAATTAACTTAAAAAAGGTGACCAAGCAGGATCTTGTACTTCGCCATCCCGCGCGGGTAACCGTATTTGCACACTACCATCTGTCGCTACCATACCCAACACACTGCGTCCATTATAAGATGTACCAAATAATACCATACTTCCATTCGGTGCAATGCTTGGAGATTCATTATCCGCGCCTGAATTGGTTAACACGCGAAAAATACCGCTATCCATATCCAGTATGCCAACATTATATAACCCCGACTCTCGGTTTAGCACTACAATATGTTTGCCATCCGATGCAAAAGAAGCACGTGCATTATAATGACCATCATAAGTCAGACGAGTCGCCGCTTTAGTCGCAATATTTAATTGGTAGATTTGGGGGCTCCCGCCGCGATCAGATGTATAAATCAAACTGCGTCCGTCAGGTGACCAGGCAGGTTCTGTATTAATATAATAATCTCGTGTCAACTGTGTCAATTGATGAGAAGCCAAATCTATCGTATAAATATTAGGTGAACCGCTTTTCGATAAAACCAGTGCTAGTTTTCTGCCATCAGGTGACCAGGCAGGCGCGCCATTAATGCCTTGATATTCACTTAAAAGGTGTCTACGTCCTGTCAACACATCTTCAATGTAAATAGCAGCGTGATGATTTTCAAAAGAAACATACGCTATTTGTTTTCCATCAGGCGACCACGCAGGTGACATAATGGGATCTGTTGAAGTTAAGAGCGGCTGTGGGTTGTAGCCATCCTGTTCTGATACTTCGAGTATATAGCGCGTAGGTTTTGATGACTGTTGCACAAGAATGTAAGCAAGTTTTGTTGAAAATACACCGCGTACACCTGTGATTTGTTGATAAATAGCATCACTGATATGATGCGCCAGAGAACGTAATTCACCCCCTGACACTGTGTATTTACGATCTAATAACACTGTTTCTTGGGAGGTACGCTTGCCTTTAAACGCTTCGACTAATCGAAAATTGACCTGGTAACGATTGCCACCCGTTTCGTGCACTGTCCCTACCACTACATTATCGACATTCCCGCTTGCAAGTTTAAAACGCCCGCTATTTTTTAAATCATTGCCCACAATCACTGCAATATCTTGTGACGGTGTTTGGCCTTGCACGGTAAACGGTTTAATGGTGATTGGTATCGCGCCAGATACCCCGCGCGTGAGTTCCATACTCAGCATGGCGGAAGCTGAGTAGGAAAAAACCGTACTCAAACATATCAATAAAATAAAAATTAATTTTCGGATCATCATAAAATACAGCCATTTAAAACTTTAGAATGCTGGGTGATGTATACCATATATTTTTTGCAGCCTCAATAGGCTTCTTTAGCTCACCCAGCTATCACCTCGTAACACATTCTCAGGCTTCACTTTCAAAACAAACTGCCTGAATGATGTAAAGGCATTTACGTCTGTCGGGACAGGCAATGGGGATGCGTTAAATACAGCCGCACGGGCGGAGCGATCTAACGCAGCATCGCCACTGCCTTTAATAATTTGTACGTCTAAAACAAGGCCGCCTGGCGCCACGCGTATTAACAATTCTGCTGTTAAACGTTTATCTGCATTGCCTGGAACAATCCAGTGCTGGCTGATAGTTTGTAAAATGAGTGCTTTATATTTATCAACGATGCCGTGCACCTGTTGTGTCATTGTTGCTGCGATGCGTTTTTGTTCTTGCTGCATTTGTTGTTGTAATGATTTTGCTTTTATTTCTTGTATTTCTTTTTCAAAAGCATTTTGAATAGCTTTTTCTTTTTTAACTACACTTACTTTTTTCAAAATTGGCTTAGCCATAACGGGCTTAGTTAAAGCAGGTTTATTTAAAATAGCATTTGAAATAGCAATCGCTGGTTTTTTAACAGGTATATCAGGTGCTTTTTGAATGGGTTTAATGATTTCGGTCGTTTTAACAGGTGGAACAGGTTTCGGTATTACGGCAGGTACAGCAGATTTTTGTATTGTTTTTGAAGGCATCGGCAGTGATTCCATTACCATGGCATTAATCACTTCCAGGTTTTTAGAATTTTCGATGACAGGCATGGGCGAACTAAAATCCACACTGACTATCAATACTATCAAAATAATTAAATGCAGCAGAACAGCATAATAAAACGAATTTTCTTGCTCTAGTCGCAGCACCATGCGATTACCCCGGGATTGGATCGTGTGGGATTGAATCGTGCGGTACGGGTTGCGTAATTAAGCCTACACTTTTAGCGCCTGCTTGCTGCAATAAAACCATTGCCTCAACTACTTTTCCATAATTCGCACTTTTATCACCGCGTACTAATACAGGGCGTTGCTCACCTGCGGCTGTACTTGCTGTTAATTGCGTTGTCACCAAATGACTTAAAACTTGAGGTGTCACAGGCTGATTCGGCTTGCTTGCAATATTTAAGTAAAAATGACCTGCATTGTCGATTGTCACAATGAGCGGCTCTTTTTGATCGGGCGGTAATGCTTTTGATTCCGTATTAGGTAAATCAATTTTAACGCCTTGCGTCAACAAAGGCGCAGTAATCATAAAAATCACTAATAAGACAAGCATCACGTCAATAAACGGAACAACGTTAATCTCAGCAATGGGTTGACGTGACCTGCGTTGATGAAAATGAGCCATTGTGCCTTACCTCACTGTATCCATTTGGCTAACTCTTTGTTGTGCCTGGCGAAATAAAATATTCGCAAATTCATCTTGAAAAGCATCAAAGCGATTCAGTAAACGTCCAATTTCTGTGGCATAGCGATTATACGCAATCACGGCTGGAATCGCTGCAAATAAACCCATGGCTGTCGCAACCAATGCTTCTGCAATTCCGGGTGCGACCATCGTAATTGTCGCTTGTTGTGCATGCGCGAGTGCGCGGAATGACAACATAATCCCCCACACTGTACCAAACAATCCAACATAAGGGCTGGTTGAACCGACTGTCGCTAATAGAGGCAGATGTAATTCTAATTTATCTTGTTCTCGCATTTGCGCCACTTTCATTGCGCGCTTGGCGCTCTCCATCATTTCTTCTGCCGTTGCAGAGGCTGTTTTATGCAGGCGTAAAAATTCTTTAAACCCTGCCAGGAAAATCGCCTCCATGCCCTGCGCGCCTGCTTTGTCTTGTTGACTATTCGAATATATTTCTGACAAATCACCTCCTGACCAAAAGGTATTTTCAAATTGCTTTGTCGTATTTCGTATTTCTTTGATATACAGCGAACGCTGTAAGATATAAGTCCAGGAAGCAATAGAAGCGCCTGCCAAAAATAACAATACCAGCTTTACGATCATGCCAGCATTCATAAAATAAGCCCACAAAGAGGAATCAATATTCACGGTTCATTCTCCATTACTATTTCTATCGTCAAATCAATTAAGCATCTGCTTATAGTATCCATCATGTTAATTAAGTGCAAACATTAAACCTATAAAATATAACTATATGATTAATAACAATAAAAAATTACAAATCTTCGTCTATACTCCAAATAGAACCTAAAATTCTTCAGCAGGCTAGTGGGAGTATAAGGCTATGCAAAGCAATCAAAATTTATCACTAGAGCTTATCAGTCTTGAACAAAAGCTAACGGCTTTACAAAGTCGCCTAAAAGCTAATCTGACAGTTACAGATATTTTTTTCAATTCTATTGTTAGCAAGAAAAAAAAACTCATTCTAAATTTACAGAAGGTAGTCAAAGACCTGCATACAAAAATACCTGGTCAAACCCTTCAAAAGCAGATTATAGAAGAAATCAACGAGATCATTCCATTAGTGGACACTCTAAATCTTACTACGCAAGAAGATTTACGAGAAAAAATTACTCAACTAGCCGGATCAATTAAAAAATTCAATAAACATAAGCGCTTTAAGGAAAAAATTATCACTTTAAATTATGGCGTTAATTTGTTTACTATCATGGACTATCTTGCCATGGGTACGAGAGGAGTTGTGACTTGTATCCTTGCTTGGAATATAGGAATGTCCAAAGCCCTGGAACATGTTAGCCCTATTTTTTACCCAATTAACGCATCATTCATCGCTGCATCTATGTTCGTTAAACTTCTTATTACCACTGTTGAATTTTTTAGAACAAGAGGTGAAGCTAAAGAAGCTGAAATGTCTACTGAACAAGAACTGCAGAATGCAAAAATGTTGCTGAAAAAAAGCACTGCATTTCGATTCTTTATTTTTACATTTCAAGTACTGGCTGTATTGGGATTTGCAGGCGTTCTAACAACTCCACTTGGCTGGGTATTTGTTGCAGCAGCAACGCTCGTGGGATGGATTAACGAAACATTCGTGGATGTTAAGAAAGCGCAGGCTGAAAGAGATAAATACCCAGAAGGCTCACACGAGTATGTATTAGAAGACACAGAGGTCAATAAACAAAAAAATGAAGCCGTATGGAAGTTTATGGACGTTATATCCGCAGTATTAGTCGCTTGCGGACCTATTCCTCCTGTTGGCCCTCTCTTAGCGCTTATCGGTTTAGGATTGCTTGCTATCAACCCAATAAGAGAAGGATTAACATATCTCCATGACAAATTTTTTAAAGAAAAAAAATCTGAACCTGTGTCAACAGATGTCCATGATGAACATAAATATGAAGAAAAGGCCGCGAACGATAGAGAATTTTCATCTACTTTTGCTGAAATACAGACAAGCTTAAGCAGTCATCCTCTAAAACAGAGGATGACTTCTACACCCGAACAGAGGATTACTTCTATAGATGAATTATTAACACCAGAACCTGAAAAAAAATCATTTAGACAGCGTCTTTCCTCTTTTTTCAGTGGATGGATGTTCACATTCACCCCTTCAGAATCTAAAAAAATGACAGAAACCGCAGAATCTTCAAATCAATCAGATACATTCACTAAGAAAAAATAAATCATCCAGTTATATCTTCAGGCATTGTGATACCAAAATGTAAATACGCATGACGGGTCGCGATACGTCCACGTGGTGTTCGCATAATAAAACCCCGCTGAATTAAAAAGGGTTCAATCACATCTTCAATGGTGCCTCTTTCTTCGCTAATAGAGGCTGCTAAACTTTCTATTCCCACTGGACCACCACCGAATTTATCAATCAAAGCTAATAATAATTTTCTATCCATCATATCAAAACCCTGGTCGTCCACGTCCAACATATCCAACGCACGCTGTACAATATCAATCGAAATCTGGCCATTGTTTTTCACTTCTGCATAATCGCGCACGCGGCGTAATAAGCGATTCGCAATACGAGGTGTTCCGCGCGAACGTCTTGCAATTTCTTCCGCACTTGGAATATTCATTGAAATCCCAAAAATATTCGCTGACCTCTGAACAATTTGAGCAAGCTCAGCGACTTGATAAAATTCTAAACGCTGTACAATACCAAACCTGTCTCGCAAGGGAGATGTTAACAACCCTGCACGTGTGGTTGCTCCAATTAAAGTAAAGGGGGGTAAGTTTAATTTAATAGAACGTGCTGCGGGCCCTTCTCCAATCATAATATCCAATTGATAATCTTCCATCGCGGGATACAACACTTCTTCAACCACTGGACTTAAGCGATGAATTTCATCAATAAATAAAATATCGCGTTCTTGAAGATTTGTTAATAACGCCGCTACATCTCCTGCACGCTCTAATACAGGGCCTGAGGTTTGACGTAAATTGACACCTAATTCGTGTGCAATAATATGCGCCAACGTGGTTTTACCTAACCCGGGCGGCCCAAAAATTAAGACATGATCCAATGCTTCTTGACGCGCACGTGTGGCTTGAATAAAAAGATCCATTTGCTCTCGTACAACCGATTGTCCAATATAATCTTGTAGATTTTTAGGACGAATTGCACGATCAACGACTTCTGCTTCATTCGTTTCCTGATTTAATAGAGGTGAAGCAATGCGTTCTACTTCACTCATACCATTTCCTTTAGAGCCTGACGAATCATTTCCTCACTACTCTTAGTATTGTCATCGACTTTAGCCACTGCACGGCTTGCCTCTGCGGGCTTATAGCCTAACGCAATCATCGCAGAAATAGCATCTTGGATAATACGATTGCGTGTTTCTGGTTTTTTTACTGAACAGGCTGACTCACTCGGTAAAACAGGCTGCCAATCTGATAACTTGTCACGCATTTCAATCACTAACCGTTCTGCCGTTTTTTTTCCAACACCCGGCAAACGTACCAGGTTCGTCGTGTCATTATTTGTAATACAACGCACAAATTCGGTAGGATCCATACTCGATAAAATAGTCAAACCCAATCTTGGACCCACACCATTTACTTTCAGTAAAGTACGAAATAAAGCGCGTTCTTCACGTGCGTAAAATCCATATAAATGATGTGCATCTTCGCGCACGACAAAGTGGGTATGCAAAACAACTTCTTGGCCATTATCAGGCAAGCGATAAAAAGTACTCATGGGCGCATCAATTTCATAAGCGATGCCATGCACATCGAGCAATAGTTGAGGAGGTTGCTTTTCTAAGAGAATACCTCGCAATTGACTAATCATAAAATATCCTGTCTTTAAACTATAAAATTAAACTATAAAGGAGATTCTACCTGAAGCAATAAAAGAGTGATATGGAATTTTCTAATCCCATAAAAATATTGCTCAGAGTAATATATTGTATTACCATTACGAGGTAATAGTAATACTTTTTATTATTACTACCTACACTTTATGAAGGAGAGTTATGCGTATCACACAAAAAGGTCAAGTGACTATACCTGTTAATATTAGAGAAAAATACAACCTGCGACCTTATAATGAAGCTAATTTTATTGAAGAAAAAGGAAGAGTCTATCTCGTTGCTACACCTAAAAAAAATCAGCGTGGTCATACCCTAATAACTCAACTACGTGGAACAGCGACCGTACGCATGAGCACCGATGAAATTCTTGCTTTAACGAGAGGAAAAAAATGACAGGCATTCTAGTAGACTCGTGTGTTATTTTAGATATAGTCACCGAAGACCCTAAATGGTTTGAATGGTCATCCTCTATTCTGGAAAAACATGCCCGCCAAAGCCAATTATTCATTAACCCTATTATTTACGCTGAAATATCTATAGGATTTCAAAAAATTGAAGAACTGGAAACCGCATTATCTTCCTCGACTTTCAAAAAAATACCTCTGCCATGGGAAGCGTCATTCCTGGCAGGTAAAGCATTTCTTCAATACCGTAAATCAGGCGGCCACAAAGCATTGCCTTTACCCGATTTTTTCATAGGCGCACACGCAATCATTGAAGGATGGTCTTTGCTTACCCGCGATACAAAACGTTTTCAATATTATTACCCAAAATTGAAAATACTCTCTCCAGCATTGTCTTCTCACTAAAGATTGAAATAAAATTAACAAATGCTTATAATAATTTTCTTAATAAATAAAAGAAAAACCTAAAAATATGAAAAAAACATTCTTTCATCTTCTAAAAACCCGAGCAATTTGGCTATGCCTATTTCTAGGTATGGCATTCAATGTTACTTTTGTAAAAGGTGCGATTGCTGTAAGTGAGCCGCCTACAGTTAATACCTCTGATAATATTCCTGCACCCCACACTACTTATCCTTTACTCTATACAATGCATGCCAAAAAAGCTGTATTAATAAAAAATAAGAAAAATTATACGTTAGTGTTACAGGGTTTGTATGATGATGTGAATTACAAATTTTCTTCTACGAATGTTAGCGGCACCCTGGAAACTAAAAAATTCTTAACGATGTGGCAGTCGAAAGCCAAGAAGAATGTGGAAGCAGATGTGACCGGATTACAAAAAGACAGCGCAACGATTGGCCATAACCAGTTTTATATTCGTGCGTTATTGAGCCATCCTACCTATCTTAATAAGCATAAATTAAGGCTTACCTTACTCATCAGACATCCTAAGCTGGATATCTCTAAAAATGTTGATATGAAAAATGCCTCCTTATTCATTAATGTTTGCAGTTTATGTTTTTGTAATGATAAAAAAATTACGTGTGATAATCAGTAAGCGGCTTATAATTCCGCCAGCTATTGCGTTTTTTGCGCGATGGCGCGATGACACCTATTTTTTGCAAGCTAAATCGCGTATGGGCATGGCATAATGCAATCGCTAGTGCATCCGCCGCATCGGCTTGCAACTGGCCTGCCATATTCAATAATTGTAATACCATGTGCTGCACTTGTTCTTTTTTCGCTGCACCAAAACCAACGACTGATAATTTCACTTGTCGAGCAGAATATTCGGAAACAGGTAAATCAAGCGATGCGATGGCAGCACCGCGCGCTTGTCCTAGTTTCAGCGCAGAACCTGGATTTTGATGCATAAAAATTTGTTCAATCGCCGCCTCATGAGGTTGATATTGGTGAATAACCGATTTAAGGGCATTATAAATTTGCTGTAATCTTGTCCCTGTATTTTCCGCAGTGACACGAATGTACCCACTATCCAGATAAAAAGTCTTGTTGCCTTCTAATCGAATAAGGCCATAGCCTGTGATGCGAGAACCTGGGTCTATTCCTATGATGATCATTTTTTTCCTGTTAAAAATGAATTATACTAGCGCTTCCTCCGCTATATCTGCATTCGTATAGACTTCTTGTACATCATCTAAATCTTCCAACATATCTATCAAGCGCACTAATTTTTCTGCCGATTCTTTTTCTGTGATCGCCACCTGCAATGTCGCTGCCATCGTGACTTCTGCCTGCGCTGGCTGTAGACCTGCGGCAAGCATGGCTTTTTTAACCTGTAAAAAAATATCAGGCGCAATCGTCACATCTATACTTTTATCATCATTTACAATGACATCTTCCGCACACAATTCTAAGGCAAGCTCCAAGACGCGTTCTTCATCAACTCCTGGCGCAAACGTCATCTGACCTGTTTTATTAAATAAATAAGCCACTGAACCCTCTGTACCCAAGTTCCCCCCGCATTTAGTAAACGCATGGCGCACATCAGCGACTGTACGATTACGATTATTTGTCATGCAATCTACAATCATTGCAACGCCATAAGGTCCATACCCTTCATAACGCACTTCTTCAACTTGCTCTCCCTCCATGCCGCCCACACCACGTTTAATAGCACGGTCAATCACATCTCGTGACATATTGGCATCTAATGCCTTGTCTAATGCAGTACGCAAACGCGGATTTGAATTCTCATCACCGCCGCCTGATTTCGCTGACACAGTGATTTCGCGAATTAATTTAGTATATAGCTTGCCGCGCTTTGCATCTTGCTTGGCTTTGTGATGCTTGATGTTTGCCCATTTACTATGACCTGCCATGATCCCCTTCCTCTACACTCTTATTTTTTCTTTTTTGATTTGAATACCCAATTCAATGAGTTGCGCTGGATCAACCGATGATGGCGCATCTGTTAATGGGCAAGTGGCTGTTTGCGTTTTTGGAAAAGCAATCACCTCTCGAATGGAAGAGGAATTTGTCATCAACATCGCTAAACGATCCAGACCAAATGCAATGCCTCCATGCGGCGGACAACCCAATTTTAACGCTGTGAGCAAATGCCCGAATTTTTCTGTTGCAACCGTCTCAGACATATTTAATAAACGAAAAACAGCCATTTGTAATTCAGAAGAATGGATTCGAAGAGACCCGCCACCAATTTCACTGCCATTGAGTACCATATCGTAAGCACAGGCTAAAATTTCAGTAGGGTCCTTCTCTAACAACTCGCTACTATCTTTAATTCTCGGCGCTGTAAAAGGATGATGGCAAGCAGTTAAACGTCCATCACTTTGCTCAAACATAGGAAAATCTACCACCCACAAGGGTCGCCAACCTTTTTCAACGAATCCACGATCATGGCCTATGCGTAAACGCAATGCTCCCATCGCATCATTCACAATGGCTGTTTTATCCGCACCAAAGAAAATAATATCGCCTGTTTTAGCATGCGTTCTTTCAATAATTGTATTAACAGCAGAGTCAGGCATAAATTTTAAAATAGGTGACTGTAATCCGTCAGCATTATATTTAATGTAAGCCAACCCCTTCGCCCCAAACAGGCTGACGTAATTCGTATAATCATCAATTTCTTTACGGCTTAACCCAGCACCTCCTGGAATACATAATGCGACTACACGGCATTTGGGATCTGCTGCTGGCGCAGAAAATACTTTAAACTCTATGTTTTTTAATAAATCGGCAACATCCACTAATTCAAGCGGTATGCGCAAATCAGGTTTATCCGATCCAAAACGTAACATCGCCTCTGAATATGTCATCCGTGGAAATGGATGAGGTAACTCCACATCAAGCAATGTTTTAAATAAACCACGAATCATATTTTCCATATCATTCTGGATTTCTTTTTCTGATAAAAAAGATGTCTCAATATCTAACTGAGTAAATTCAGGTTGTCGATCTGCGCGCAAATCTTCATCACGAAAACACCGTACTACCTGGTAATAACGATCCATCCCCGCCATCATTAATAATTGTTTAAATTGCTGTGGTGACTGCGGTAATGCAAAAAAAGAACCCTGTTTAGTACGGCTCGGTACTAAATAATCACGCGCACCTTCAGGCGTTGCTTTTGTCAGGAATGGCGTTTCAATATCCATAAACCCGTGATCATCTAAAAAACGCCTCAAAAAACGCACCATGTTCGCACGAAATTTCATGCGATACAGCATTTCTGGACGACGTAAATCTAAATAGCGATAACGCAAACGGACTTCTTCGCTAATCTCATGATATTCATCAATCGGAAATGGCGTGGGTTCAGCCCGATTTAAAATAATGAGTTCCAATCCTTCAATTTCAATTTCACCTGTCATTAATTCTCGATTCACCGTCCCTTCAGGACGATGGCGCACGCGCCCTTTCACTTGAACGACATATTCATTACGCAATGATTCCGCTACTCGAAATACTTCTCCTTGCCCAGGCGCAAAAACCACTTGTACTAACCCTTCACGATCACGCAAATCAATAAAAATAACACCGCCATGATCGCGGCGGCGATGCACCCATCCTGCTAACGTCACTGTCTGATCTAATTTTTCTGCTGTTATTTGCCCACAATAATCACTACGCATAATTTTACCTTTACTCTGAATTTTTAATTTTTTTAAAATGAGTCGTATACTTCAGGGGCTGAACAACGCCGAGCGAAATAACAAATTTCAACGCTTGATCTATACTCATCTCTAACTCAATCACATCTTTACGCGGTACCATCATTAAAAAACCCGATGTAGGATTAGGCGTTGTGGGAATAAACACACTGACCATCGCTGTATTCAGTAATTTTTCCACTTCAGGCGTACCATCTCCCGTTTGAAAAGCCAAACTCCACATACCCGCACGGGGATATTCCACTAACAAAACTTTACGAAAGGATTGCCCACCAGGTGTAAATAATGTTTGTAAGACTTGTTTCACACTTGCATAAATCGTTCGGACTAAAGGGATATGTGCAATGATAGCATCACCCATTAAAACCAAACGTTTACCGATAAAATTAGCAACCACAACACCTGTCAGAAAAATAACAACCAGCGTAATCATGACATTAATGCCAGGGATATGAAATCCTATCAACGCATCAGGTTGATATTGGCGTGGCAGCATAGACAATGTACTGCCAAAAATTCCCACTAAAAATTTAATAACGAGAATAGTCGCCCAAATAGGCAGCCAAACTAACAATCCAGAAAAAAAATATCGCCTGATTAATGACATCATAATTTAATTTACCGATGTCTCTGTGGTTTTAGAATCTTTACTGGGTTTAACTTCTGGTTTGGCCTCAGATTTATTCTCTGATTTATTCTCTAGCGATTTATTCTCTAGCGATTTATTCTCTAGTGATTTATTTTCTACAGCCCCTGTCTTATTACGAAAATCCGTTACGTACCACCCTGTACCCTTTAATTGAAATCCCGCCGCAGAAACTAACTTCTGCAAAGAAGATTCACCACACGCAGGACAGTCTGTGAGAGGTGTATCCGTCATTCTTTCAAACGATTCCAGTTGATGACTACATTGACTGCATTGATATTCATAAATAGGCATAAGTCTCTTTCTCATAAATCTGTAAAAACTGCTCATTTTAACAAGATATGAGCAGTTGGGATAGGAGAAAATTAGGAAAATTAACCTTACTATTATATAATCGGTAACTTATTAAAAATAAACTCAAAAATCCCCAGGGGGAAAATGGCAACCGCAACAACTATTCTAGTTTTATATTACAGCCGCCACGGCGCAGTCAAACAAATGGCTCAGCATGTCGCGCGGGGTATAGAATCTATCCCAACAGTAGAAGCGCGAATCCGCACAGTGCCTGCCGTGTCACCTACCACTGAAGCCACCCAGCCAGGTATTCCTGAAAATGGCGCGCCTTACGCCACTTTAAACGATCTAAAAGAGTGCGATGGACTCGCACTGGGCAGCCCAACGCGCTTTGGCAATATGGCAGCGCCTTTAAAATATTTCATAGATACCGCAAGCGGCCTTTGGTTAGACGGAAGCTTAGTTGATAAACCAGCCACCGTTTTTAGCTCGAGTGCCAGCATGCACGGCGGACAAGAAACCACACTTATCAGCATGATGCTGCCACTGATCCATTTAGGTTATATACTGATTGGTATCCCTTATACAGAACCTGATTTAACGAGTACTCTCACAGGCGGTACACCTTATGGCGCAACACATGTCACCGGACCTGATGGGAAAAAACCCGTCAATGCAGAAGAACAGCGACTCTGTTTTGCAATGGGTGAACGGCTAGCAAAAATAGCGCTATCTCTAAAGAAATAAAATAAACAATGAAACAAAAATCAAATGGCTTTAGCTTAATTGAACTGATTATTACACTGACTCTTATTGGCATCTTAACCGCGCTTTGTTTACCTGTTTATTCACAACACCTCATAGAGGAACACCGCCTGGACGCTAAAATCGCACTCGAAAAATTAGCCGCGATGTTAGAAGAATATTTTATCGCACACAATTCCTATCAAGGTGCAACGCTCGAAATAGTAAAATCGCCTTCATTTATTGCTAAAAATAATTATCAATTAATCATCACCGCGCTCTCAAATAATTATTTTTCTATCGCAGCAAGACCCCTCTCCCATCAAGCCCAACAGGACACCGCCTGCGGAGTGCTCACACTCAATAGCTTAGGCAAAAAAACAATAACAGGGACAGGAAAATTGTCAGATTGCTGGTAAAACGTCTTATTTTCTAAGTCAAAGCTCTTGACCTGGCTATATTTTTCCATGAAAATATGGATTCTAATTCCATTTTTTCATGCAGAATTTATGAAGCGCATTGATTATATTACTAAAATTATTTCGCTTATGAAGCAGTTTCCTGTCGTCTGTCTACTAGGGCCTCGACAAGTAGGCAAAACAACATTAGCTAAATCTTACGCGGACATGGTTAAAGGCGAGTTTAAAACTATTCATATTTTTGATTTAGAAAATCCTCAAGATCTTGCTGCGCTTGAACACCCTCAATTAGCTCTAAGCCAGCTCGAAGGACTTATCATTATTGATGAAATTCAACGGCGCCCTGATTTATTTCCCTTACTGCGCGTTTTAATTGACACACCTCCTAAAAAACAACAGTGGCTTATTTTAGGAAGTGCATCGCGAGAATTACTTAACCAATCATCTGAGACACTTGCCGGTCGTATTGCGTACTTAGAAGTTCACCCTTTCTCTCTTATAGAAACAGATGAAAGTCAGAATTTGTGGTTACGGGGTGGTTTTCCCAATTCTTATCTAGCCAAGTCAGATGCAATGAGTTTTGAATGGCGCAAGCAATATGTTAAAACTTTTTTAGAGCAAGATATTCCTAATTTCGGCATTTCAATTGCCGCGCCTAATTTACGCCGTTTTTGGATGATGATCGCCCATTACCATGGCAATATTTTAAATCTGGATGAGCTGTCACGTTCGCTTGGCATCAATAATAAAAGTATTCGCCATTATGTCGATATACTGACGAACACATTTATGGTGCGTCAATTGCAGCCGTGGTGGGAAAATATAAGTAAACGACAGGTAAAATCACCGAAAATTTATTTACGAGACAGTGGGCTACTGCATTATTTACTCAGCTTTAATAATTTAAGTGCATTGCAACAACATCCCAAAATAGGGGCATCCTGGGAAGGTTTTGCGCTTGAAGAACTCATCCGTTGCCTTCCTGTTGACCCTGAAAATTGTTACTTCTGGTCTACACATCAACAAGCAGAACTCGATTTACTTATCTTTCATGAAGGCAAACGCCTTGGTTTTGAGTTTAAATACGCCGATGCGCCTACGCTTACAAAATCCATGCGTATTGCTTGCGAAGATTTACACCTAAATGAGCTAATCGTGATTTATCCTGGCACTCGAAAATATTCATTAACAGAAAAAATTAAAGTCATGAATTTATCGGATTATTTTACGCACGAAAAAACTTCGTAATCTCACGATTTTGAATCACGAAAAATAACATAATAATTCCAAGGAGAATAAAACTGCAAATAATAATCCCAATATTTTGAAATGATCCCGCGTAAAAAAAACCTGCGATCTGAAGACTGAGCGCTGTAAAAATAAGACGAATTCCCTGAAGAATCGCAGAGACCCTTGCTTTAGCGTGTGGCATAAAATTCAAGCACAGAGGATAAAGTATCGTAGATGGAATAATTTGAGCTATGCCAAAGAAAACTAATGCAAACGTAATCAGTAATGGATTAGCACTATTAAAAATAGTAATCCCAGCAATATTTAGTAAGCTCGCAATGGCAATGCCATTTGCAATATATAACATTTTTTTCTGTTCATACCGATGAATAATTAAACCGAACAATACGCTTCCAAGCGCAAATACTAAAGCAATCGCACCTTGATAATAACCAAAATGTGCGAGACTCACGCCTAAGTTCTTCATATAAAGCAAAGGAGACATACCAACAAAAACCCAATAAGGAACAAATATAAAAACAATAGTCATCACCAACAACATTAAAGATCTTGATTGAAACAGTGGAATATAGCCGCGAAACGAGATGGGTTCTTTAGTGCCAGGCAATTTGTACGCGGGGATAAAAAATAGCGTCATCACTAATACGACTAATCCTAAAAATAACAGCGCCATAAAATTACCTCGCCAATGAAAATATAAAGCAATATAACTTCCCATCACAGGCGCAGCAGCCACGGAAATATTCATACATCCATTCAACATTGCCAATAAATACTGCTGTTTTTTAAGAGAATAAGAGTCAGCAATAATTAAAAAACTGAGAATCGCAGGGGCTGCAATGCCGACACCCTGAAGAAAACGACCTGCAAGAAGGAATGGATAAGAGGCTGTCCATAAGCAAAAAATACTGCCAATCACAAAAATAATAAACCCTGATAATAGAATGGGCTTGCGGCCATAGCGATCAGCCAATCCTCCAACAAAAAATAAACTCAAACAATACCCTATAAAATTAATAGATAACAATGCTTCAACCAAAAAAGGGGTCAAGCTAAACTGATGTTGCAGTTCAGGAAAACTCGGTACAAAAAGATCGAATTCTATTCCTACTAATAGATCCATCAAAATGATAGTGATTAAAACCATACTTTTGGCAATGAATTGATTCATAACTGCTACTTTATCTTTCCTAAAAAAGGTACTTTAACGTAAATAATAAATATAAAATAGGCTCTATTAGCAATTTAATAAACTATCCAGATACGCTAACTCATCCTCTTTTCCAAAATCAACCTGACGCGCACGTCCCGATTGACTGATAATAATCGCCCATCTAGGCTTTTTTTCTTTTGGCAAACAATACCAAAAAGTACCATTCTCTGAGTTTGACAGACCTGAAGGTAAATACTGTAATTGTTGGGATTGATGACTGGAAAAAGCACGCCAATGCAACTGGCCTTGATTTGCGATACTATAAAAAATATCAATAATTTTCGCATTGGCTAAAATAATATAACCCTCTTCCCAATGGTTTGAACACGTATTTTTATCTAAACTGCCGCATAATGTTATTATTTCACCACGTGTAATAGCTTCAATGCGTGCCAACTGAATAGCGCGCTGCAATTGTAGCCGCATAACATCCACTTTAGCGTTAGTTAAAAAAATACGCTCTGAGGGAATAGCAATAGCTAACACAATAAACATAATGGTCAATACGACTAATATTTCAAGTAAAGAAAAGCCATCCGCATTCATGGGTCAATCCCATTTTTTCCGCAATAAATATTTTGCTTGAAAATTTCACAAAATAAGGCAGCAATATTTTTTTTCATTGACTTCGCCCGCCTGATTATCTGGCGATAGAGGGATATTCTGACGAGGAGAAAAAAAAGACGGAGTTGCTTGAAAGTTACTACGGGAAGACTGTAATTGCTGTAATTTATTTGTAATTCTACTAACATTTTTCGGTTGATTAAGTTGCTCACAGATATTCTTCGCTTCTATTAAATGTTTAGCTGCATTTTCCTTGTCATCTAAAGTCTTATAAAGTCTACTCATGTCTTCATGAGCACGTACAGCGCCACTAAGGTAACAATTCAATGTCGCTTGATCATACTCAAGCACTTCTCTCACCTCCTCCCTCGTATGGCTACCGAGAAAAATATTTTTTTCTTTTCTGCTACGACTAGGAGAAGCGTTCTGCATTGGCTCACTATCGCTGGAAAAATTACAATAATTCTGCCAATAAGTATCTAACCATGCGGGCAAATGGGCGTGTATTAGGGGATGCTTCAGGTACAACGAATACATCGACAGGACATTTGCTATAACAGGGTTTTCTTCCAAAATTTCAGAATAATATTTCTGTGCCTGCTCGAAAAACGAAGTTTCTAACGCTTCATCTGACTCTTGTTCCGAAGCTATTAACAAAGTTCTACGAGAAAGTAACAAACCGATTTGTAGAATAACTGCATCCCCTTTATGTTGAGAGCGCCCATCTATCCAAGGCTGTAAAGCTTCTGACACCTTTTTCATCTCAGTCAGTAAATAAGTTCGATCTATTTTCCGCAGATCAACACGAAAATTCCTATAGAATATATCTATTAGCGCACGCGCCTCAGGAATAGTACAGTTTAAAAACACCTCTTCCGCCAACCGTGTCGCTTCATCATGGCTTCTCAGAAAAGAAATTTCCGATTCTTTAGTTTCCTCCGTTACTTGTGTTATCTGTGAAGAAGAAAGATTTAAATCTTCCATCTCAAAGCCATTACCTTCCATAACATCATCTCTCCTTCTCTGTTCTAACAAAAAATTGACTGTCCAATCCATAACTCGATTTTATTAGATTTATAATTATTATTTTATGCCAAAATCCGCTCATAAATCATTAAAAACTCTTTTCGGAAGAGCTATGGCTTCTTTCATGATGAATAAGCCATTCTTTGCGTGTCACACCACTCGCATAACCACCTGGCTGACCATTTGTATTAATCACACGATGGCATGGAACAATCAGCGCAAGCTGATTTGTACCATTGGCTTGAGCGACTGCACGAAAAGCCGTTGGCCTTCCAATCGTTTTTGCTATCTCTCCATAAGAACGTGTTTTTCCATACGGAATGTTTTGCAATTCTTGCCATACTTGTTTCTGAAAAGGCGACCCAAGAAAAAATAAAGGTGTTTTAAATGCTTTTAATTTGCCTTCAAAATACTGGCTCAACTCATTTTTAATTGAATAAATAGGTGAAGTGTAACCTGGAACAATCGTTGATTTTGTTTTCTGTTTAAGGTTTTCTATTTCACGCTCAAACCCACAACGATTGAAAAATTCTAAAAGATAAAGCGCGTGATCATCCGCTATCGCAACCATAGGACCAAGGGGTGTATCAAACCAGGATGCCGTTAAAATATTCTGCGCTAATACGGACGATGCCGAACCTATCAAACGTAAAAATGTATCTTTAAAATCATTGCCAGATTCATACCCAGCAACAAGTTGAGTATCGCTCATAGGATCGCCCTGACACGTGAGTAACGAACCGCAGATAATCGACCTGTTCCCCTCAGCAGGCAGGAAATATCAATAGACCCAAATTATTTTCCACTTCTTCTTCCAATCAGCAAAAGCGCAACGCCAGCAACAAGAGCCAATCCACCTGATATTGGTGAAAAATAAACTGTTTTTTGCGTATCCGCAGTGACTTGGACACTCCCTATTTGCGCTATTTTTTCTTGTTTAGTATAAGAAATACCTCTATAGGCCAAAATTGCAATGCCCATGATAATTAGAAAAATTCCAACCAGATTTGTAATCGTTTTCATTCTCATCTCCAAATTTAAATTGAAATTATTTTATCTTACGCCTTCTTAAAATACTCATAATAAGTGAACCAATGAAGAGTACAAGAAATATAAAAAAGAGAATTTTGGCAATACCAGCAGCCTGGACGGATATGCCCGTAAACCCTAGAACACCAGCAACAATAGAAACAACCAAAAAAATCAACACCCAATGCAACATGGTTTAGTTCCTTTTAAATATAGACCCTTCATAATATAGCAGGAATTAAAAAATAAGCACCCTGTATTTTTCATGAATTGTTCTACTCTATTAGTGCAATAAAAAGTAATCTAAAAGAAGATTTATAAGATAAGGCAACAATGTTTACTTTTTATTTTATTTCTCTGACTATCAGGCAATCTCTCGGCATCCTGGACAGCAGGAAAAAAAGACTGTCTTGTATGAGGATACCCCCACTCCGTTAATTCTCTTTTGACTCTATCAATATCTTCTTGTTGTTTAAGTTGTATATAGGCATTCCTGGCTGCTATTAAATGTTTGTATGCATCCTCGCTTCGACCTGAATTTTTATAAAATTTACCAATTGCTTCATGAAAACGAGCAGCATCTACACTGACAGGCTCTCTTTTAACATTAAGAGCCAGCGCTTTTTGTATTATTTCTTGCTTATTATCATTACCACAGTATGCATTGTAATAAACATATAGCCAGTTAGGCGAATCTGTATGGATTAATTTATCTTTTATGTCAAATAGATATAGTCGCAGCGTTTCTACTATCTCAGGATTTTTTCTCTCAACGAGAGAAGAATATCTTTTTGCATCTTGGTAAAGTAACTTTGCCAACACTACTGCTCGGTTTTCTTTTGAAAGCATCAACAAAGTGCCACGTAAGAGCAACAAGCCTATTTGTAAAATAACTGCTTCCGATCTATATTGAGCATCTTCAGTCGTCCAAGGCTTTAGAATTTCTGATATATTTATCACGTCCGTTAATAAATCAGGAAATTGCCGTATATTTTTTAATTCTTCAATACAATAACTATAATACAGTATTCCTATTAACTTATGCGCCTTAGACTTTATGCTATTAAACATTTGAGATTCTTCTGTTTCTTCTTCTGTTGTTTCTTCTTCTATTCCTTCTTCTATTTCCTCTTCCTCTATTTCCTCTTCCTCTATTTTTTCTTTTGTTTTCATTATGTTCTCCACAAGGATTTGCAAATTCTGAATTTAGGTTTGAATCATTTTATTTGTTAAATGTTCAAATATAACGAGAACATTCATTTAACTGTGTCATTCCCGCGAAGGCGGGAACCCATTTTGCCCTGTAGCTAGACTGACCTTAGTAAAATAATTTCCATTACTAAGGCAGGTTTAATGACACGTAAGAATAGATTCCCGCCTTCGCGGGAATGACACAGTTATATGAATAAATTATCTTTTCGCTTTACCTTCAAGCATGCCATTGAATCTCAACGAGAACTCATTCACCAATGGCTGAAGCAAGACTATATCAGCGAGTGGATTCATGGGCAAGGATTACAAAACACTCTTTCAGGGTTAGAAAAATTTTTTCAATACCAAACTAAACCATACGAAATTAAAGTTGGCCTTACACTTCATGAGGCATTCGTTCTTGAACCAGAAAACATATAGGCTATGTAAAATATGAACTATAGCGCAATTATATTTGATTTTGATGGCGTATTATTTGATAGTGAAAAAATTCACCTTCAAGCATGCAATGAAGTATTTCAAACCCTTGGCTTTATTGTGCCTGAAGCAGAATATTTTCAGCGCTATGTTGGCTTATCAGATTAGGCGGGGAAAATTCTAATCATAAAAAAGCTGTTTTAGATATTGCAATACAGGATGATAAAGTAATACGCTAAGCTCCTTTCAACGACTTGATAAAAATGCATGAAATACAGAGTATCACTATGGGGTTTCTGCATTTCTATCAATTGCAAGGCACCCTAAAACTATATATTTTATTCCATTATTTGACTTTAAGACAATAAATGGAATAAAATATATAGTATGAAGACTAAATTAGGTGGGCTAAAGGGAACGGGCCGGAAACTACTAGGCAAGCTCTTACAGGCATCAAAAGAGAGCTTTACGGTAGAAGAAGCTGCCCGGATTTTAAGCGTCACCCGATACCGCGCTGCATCACTTCTTGCCGCATGGGCTAAGCATGGGTGGCTTCATCGTATACGTAGGGGTCTTTACATACCCATCCCCTTGCAGTCGAACTCTACCGAAGTAACCCCTGAAGAACCATGGCTCATCGCACATAAACTCTTTTCACCATGTTACATTGGCGGATGGACAGCAGCGCACTATTGGGGATTAACAGAACAGATATTTAATTCCATTTATGTAATGACTACCAAAAAGGTGCACCAGCGAGAGCAAAATCTTAATGGCGTTAATTTCAAAGTTAAGACTATCCTTCCTAAAAGAATTTTTGGTACACAAACAATATGGAGCGGGAAAGTTAAGATTGCCATCTCAGACACAACCAAAACTGTTATTGATGGGTTAAATGATCCCGCAGTTTTTGGTGGCATTCGCATAGTAGCCGATGTTCTGTCTGCGTATATAACCTCTAAAGAATTTAATCAGGAGAAATTACTTAAATATGCTAAAGCCATGGAGAACAGCGCTGTCTTTAAAAGGCTAGGTTTTCTCATTGAACAATTAGAATTTCATGCTAGTGCAAACATTGCATCGGATTGCAAAAACAATTTAAAGTCGGGCTATTCGCAGCTCGATCCAGACGTTAAAGGCGACCGACTAGAAACACAATGGAATTTATGGGTACCAAAATCATTTACAATTAAGGATCTAGAATGATATCCAAAGAAGAAATACAAAAACAATTTATACAGACTTAGAGAAGCTTTATAACGCAGGAGAAGAAGAGACATCATTAATTATTAGACTCATGATAGCAAGCAATGACATAACCACTGCAAATCACGCCTCATCCACATTCATGGAATCTGCATGACGACTCTACATTGCGCAATGAAGCAGATAAACGCAAGCAATTTACCTTTGATCTATGCGTCTCATTTGTAAATTTCTGCAGAGAATTTGTATTCCTCTATATTCAAGAAAATGGCGCCAGATAAAAAAGATTATTATTTTTGTTAAAAGAACATTCGAACATGGTTCGAACTTCTATTTAAAGCATCTATTGCAAATTCAGGGAACATAAAGAACCTATGATAATGTGAAATTACAAGTATTAGCTAGGCCGTCTAATAAAAGTAAGAAATTGCTTACCTATTTTTGTCAATCTGTTATTATCCTTATTATCCTTAGTCTCTGAAATAAAGATGCCCCCGCTTCTCATCAGGCATTTTTTTTACCCCCAAGCTCCACTTCGCTTACTTGATCTGAAAGATCAGGAATTTCTTCATAGGCAGCTCGCTTAGAATATTTGTTACATTTCTTCGCAAGATCATAGGCTAACCATGCCAATGCTATTGTTCCGCCACTCGCAATAATTCCAGCAGCCCAAAAAAATGATGAAGATGACGAATGAACGCTTTTACTGGATAAACGCTGTTGAGTTTCTACAACACGATACATGGCACATGCGGTGCTCGCATCGAATGGCTGTGCATAACAATCCTCAGCAGAACCCGATGTCGCATCATAACATTCCGGCATGAAGTGTTCTCGAAAAGCACCGATAGTCAAATTTGTTTTCATATCAAATAAACCTGCCTGCTCTACCGCATATCCTATTTTTGCTAAATAATATTGGGCTGTTTCGCCAGAAAGGTCGATGTTGGGTGGACAATCAATACGTTCATCCACCCATTGACCAATCCCTTGTTCTGCTAATTTCTTCCACGGCAGAGTAGGCCCTGGATCAGTCTTGCCTAAAACAATATCATTACCTTGTTGACGCCAAGGGGCTATATCCGAATGACCAATGACATTTTCTGCAGGGATAGAATATTTTTTTTGTAATTCTTGTATCAATAAAATGAGCGCTCTAATTTGGGCGCGCTGATAAGGCTCAAAATATTTAAAATCAAGCGTGCCATTCCCATCCAAAGCATGGGCATAATTCGGCATGTGAATTTCTATTCCAATGGCAAAATCATTGAACCCTGTCCTATTTTGCCAATGGCTCACGCCTGCATGCCAGGCACGAAAAGGCATTTTCACAACTTCATAAGCAATCAACTCCTTTGTATCATTTTGTTCAGGAATGAAATAGTGCGTGCTGACCTGGTTGTCAATCCAAATTTGTTCAGGATCATGATAACCTGAGCAATGCAAAATGATGTAACGGGGTGTAATAGTTTGATTACTATAATGAGGGTTAGGCTTTAGTGCAGGAAGAACCGTCAGTTGATCTTGGTCTTTCTCTTCATTGAGATTTTTATGAAGCATGATTAAACGTCTCCTATTAACTATAATTTTGATATAAAATATTTATATGAATAAATTATCTTTTCGCTTTACCTTCAAGCATGCCATTGAATCTCAACGAGAACTCATTCACCAATGGCTGAAGCAAGACTATATCAGCGAGTGGATTCATGGGCAAGGATTACAAAACACTCTTTCAGGGTTAGAAAAATTTTTTCAATACCAAATTGAGAATAAAAATCTCGATCGTCAATCTGAAATCACTCCTCACTGGATTGGTTATGATGGCGATAAGCCATTCGTCTATTTTCAGATATCTCTGAAGTTTTTATTGATCCAGAAAAAAGTAACACAAAAGCCACGCATGTTTATCAGAAAGCGAGCTTTCGTATTGTAGGAGAATTCATCGCTGCCTGGCATCCTGTTCCCCATTATATTATGAGGCTTGATATGTAGAATCTGGATTAAGCTTTTTTAAGGTGGTAAGAAATATAAATATGCGATGCTGTCACGGCAATCATCTAGTATGTTAATCCTATCAATAATTTTCTTGAGAATATGTATAACCTATGTTATACATAATAGGTGAGGTGAAATTTATGCAAAAAGCAGCAACTATTAATACACGTATTGAACCCAAACTTAAATTACAAGCAGAAACTGTCCTACATAAAGTAGGATTAACTTCGGCCGAAGCTGTTCGTTTATTTTACATGCAGGTTTGTTTGCAAAAAGGGTTACCGTTTGCGGTAAAAATTCCAAACAAGGCAACAATCAAGGCAATGAAAGAAGCAAATAAAAGAAAAACGCATAAAGCAAAAAACGTGGATGAATTATTTAAAGATTTGGATTAGACATGCTTCATGTTGAGTACACATCTAAGTTCAAGCGTGATCTGAAACTTGCTAAACGAAGAAATAAAAACATGATCTCCTTGAAAGAGGTCATGAAACATATTGAGTGTGAAAAACCTCTAAATCCCCGTTATAAAGATCATCCCCTGTCGAGTAACTGTACAGTTAAGATTGACCGTTATGATTAGAGGCAATCAAAGTTTTCTGTGCGAAGC
>JBEPVM010000022.1:0-28530 GCA_041690995.1 Gammaproteobacteria bacterium
TGGAAAACAAACATCAGCCCGCTTGCTTCTTATGGCATAGGGGCTGACCTATTACTAAAAAATGCTGTTGGCTCATATCAAACAGATTAAAATAAACGAATTCTAATCTCCGGCCGAAAAGAAGTCAATTTTTTTACCTGATTGTCAGATAATTTTATGGTATGGATGGATTATACCTCTTAGTGCCCCAGTGGGCGCGCCATTGCAAAATTAACGTGTTTTTCCCAAGAAGCGCCTAATTTCCATGCGTAGGCTGAAGGATGGCCTGTTTCCGGGTTTATTTTCAATTGCATCGTACCGATGCCGATGCCTGATGTATGTGGCAAGCGTGTATCTTGGCTGTGGCCTATGGAGGCGGAATCGGTTACTCGAACAATAAATGAATTTTCAGTGCGAACAGGTTTTTTCATCACCACCATCACATGCCCCTCGACACCCGTTCTCGAATTTTTCTGATTACGAAACACTAAAATATCACCTGGCTGCAATTCCTTGACACTGTTTATTTTATTCCAATAATGCCGAGGCTTATAAGTCAGCCCCGTAAAAAAATGATAATAGTGCTCGGAGGTGGGTTTATCTGAACCTGTTGAATTGACTAAGCTTGAATAAGCAGAAGGGTTTGCCGCTTGTAATAAATGATCGACATAATCAGAGCAGTCCAGAATATAAATGCCATTGGATCTATCAAAATGCGTGCCGCCTAGTTTATAAGCTGTATACCGCAATGTAGAAATAGTATTATGCACAAACTCTACCATACGTGTACCGAGAGAAGACATTAGGCCAGGGGGTGTAACACCAGAGACGGGTTCAGAAATAACAACTGTTTCAACCGTCTTCTTTTTTTGATACGTTACTATTTTCGATGGACGTTGGCGGATATCGTGTGGATGATGATGTATGGTATGTTTTTTTTTAAGATGTAAATGAGAGGATGATGAATGTTCTTTTGAATAACAGGCGATACTCCAGAGGCTCCATAGAGAAAAAAGAAATGCTAGGATGGTTTTTATTTTTTGAACCATATTTTATGACAACTTAATAACTAATAAAATTAATAATAAATAAAAATAATAATAATGAAATAAACTTCGTGGTGAATGATAAAAATTCTATACTAGCCTGTATTCTCCTACCAGCGCAAGCCTACCAACATTTTTTGAACAAATAGAGGACGTACCTGATTCTTAAAATATTTTCGTGGTGTTCCCTCAGTAATTAGGTAAAATGACGCGCTAACCTATTTTTATAGGGCTATAGGATTCAATCGCGGTAGAAATTTTCTTTATTTAAAAAAAATTTTCTCGCAAAAGAGATGTTTGCTCGATACGGAGCATATTACTCTTCAGGAAAGATAACGCAATTGAAATTAATTTACAACAATTATTTTTTAGATAGTAATGGACAAATGATTATGCCGACTCAATTAACCGAAGAACTTTCAAAAAGATTGCGAGCTGCTAGAAAAGCAGCAGGCTTTAAATCTGCAAAAGAGTTTGCTAAAGAGTATGGCGTTCCTGTCTCAACGTATTCCCAACATGAAACAGGAAAAAGAAGTATCAGTTCTGACTTAATTATGGATTATAGCACTTATTTTAAAATCAACCCTTCCTGGTTATTGACAGGCGAGGGCGAACCTTTTTTGGTGGAAGGCCAGAAAGATAAAAAAGCCATTATCGCACGAGAAGTTTTTTCAATTTCGCCCACCGTCAGTGAAAGTAATATAAAATATCAACATAATGATCTTGATTTACTTAAAAGAATTTTACTCGCGGCCGAACCCTTATTTGAAGATGAATCAGTGAAATTGCCTTATTCCGGATTAATTCATCATTGTTTTGATATATACGAGACTGTGTCCACTCTCAATGTAGAGATAGAAGAAAAAGATAAGATTATTAATTTAACGCTATCCTCGATAAAACGCGGGTCATTAACAACTACACTGTAAAGTTAAATTGTACCAGGAATTAGACAGGGAAAAGCTGAGTACATTTGCCATCCCACCCTACACCCTCTAAATTTTATCTATTCCAAATAGCTGACCCTGCTTGACCTGTTCCATTCCCAACGGTCGTTTTAATGCTTTGAATGCGATGATGTTCTAATTGATTTTTATCAAGCAATAAGTTTTGCAGAAACCAGTGAGATAATTCTTCTATCGTGACATTATAAATTGGTAATATTTTCGCATCTCGTTTTAAAAACAGTAACTTTTCATTATTAAAATAAACGCAATGATAATCACCTTCATCCATAATTTTATGGTATTGGCATAACCCTGCGAGTAAAACAGTTTTATCGAGTTGGCCACATAATGCATAGATTTTATCTTTATAAAAGCGATAATCAAAAGAGAGTCCTTCTCCTTCAATCACAGTCACAATAGACGCTCGTACTTTATAGCTATGCCCGTGCAGGTTTTCGCGTTCTGTGCGAGAAAATACAGTAAAATGCCCTGCGGAAAATTCCATACTTTCTTTTAATAATTCGACTGTCGCTAATCGGCTCATGCGTCCTCCTGTTTATGCGCATACAACACCAATGGCAATAAACAACAAAGTACTATGCCAGTGATTAATATCGTCTCGTATTTCAGCACACCACCTACATTTATTGTAGCAGGCGGCATAAACCCTAATATAATAGCGCCGACACACGTTAAAATACCTACGCTACAAACTAACCATACCCCTGCATTTCCGCCCGGAATATGATACGCGCGCGAGACATGCGCATGTTTGTAACGCAACCGAATCGCGGCTGCAAATAATAAAATATAAAATAATAATGCTAATTGCGCTGTTAAATTCGATAACATCCAATATGCACTATTCACGCTCGGCATAATAAAAAATATTATACATAATAGACTCACAATCACACCCTGCGTGAATAAAATTCCAACGGGCATATTTTTACTGTTGCGTTTTGCTAAAAATCGCGGCAAATGACTTTCTTCTGTCGCGATCAATAAACCGCGTGCAGGCCCTAATATCCATGCCGTTGCACCACTTAAACTACCGACAATAATCAAAATCGCAATGACAGGAATAAATCCATTTAAGTGATAGGCATTGAAAAAAATGCCAAAGGCATCTATCAACCCAGAGACTAAATTCAGTTGTTTAACAGGCACAACAATCGCAATCGCAAGGCAAGAAAAAATTAAGGTGCTTAAAATAATAATAGCGGAATAAAATAATGCGCGTGGATAATCTCGTCTTGGATGGCGCACATCACCTGCGTGTACGGCTGACATTTCCATACCCATCAAGCCAAACAAAATATTCGTTAAAAAAGCAATATTTTGGATATGTGAAAAATCAGGGATACAATTTTTAAAAGAGAAAGAAATCTGGCTTGGCTTTCCCCAATAAATCCAAATAAAACTTAATATGGCAATTAATAACATTGGGAAAATAGTGCCTATGATGGCGCCAATGACACTGACCCAGCTTGCTATTTTCAAGCCAAAACAATTAATGAATGTCGTTCCCCAAAAAGAGAATAAAATAACACCTAACATAAAAAATTTATTATCCACCAAGGGAGGATATATTAAATAAGCTAGAATGCCTGCTATAAAAGCAAAAATAGTGGGATACCAAACGACATTGTAAATCCATTGCAGCCAGATAGTCAGAAATCCCCAACGCGGCCCAAACGCTTCACGCACCCAAATATACACACCACCTGTATTGGGCCAGCCTGTTGCTAATTCTGCAGTCACCAAAATGGTAGGAATAAAAAATAGAAGAGCGGCTAGCACATAAAAAAATATGAGCGAAAAACCATATACTGCACCTGCGGTTAAGCTACGCAAATTATCAATCGCGATGACATTCATCATGACAAGTGTGAAAACACTGAGTCCTTTGGTTTTAGACGATTCTAATTGTATACCCATTAACCAAACTCCATGGAAAAATGGCGCATTTTATCACATAAATAGCCAGAACTCCCGCAGAAGAAAATGATTTATTCAAATACAGAGCTTCTTTTTCTTTTAGGTGTTGGGGGAGTATCGGCTTCTGTCAGTGGATCAGCAGCCCGTGCCGCCGCCATGCTGGCAGAGGGGGGCAGTACTAGAGGAGATGATGGGTATGACCCATTTTGTGATTCTGTTCTAGGAAAAGCAGAAGGGCGTAAACGAGTAGAAGATAAACGGGTAGAAGAGATTCCTAGTGGAGTGCTTTTAACAGACCTTACAATATCCGATAAGAAAGCCGTATTTATCACACTGTTTGAGGAAGAGCGGGTCTTAGCCTTATCTATTTTCTTTTTTAATTCTTCATTTTCTATTTTTAATGCATTATTTTCTATTTTTAACGCATTATTTTCTATTTTTAATGCATTATTTTCTTTTTCTGGACCCGATTCATACTTCCAGTTTTTACAGAGCCAACAACCTGCATAAATGACAAAACCCGCAACAGGTAAAAGCCAATAGCCTGTATAAATGGCAAAACCCACAAGGGGTAATAGAAAGAAAAACAAACCTATAACCAATTTCCAATTATAGTCTGGGGGGGGAGAAGTAGAAGCATTTGAAGCATTGGAATCCGTGGAATCATCGGAAACAGTAGAAAGATTAGAAACAATAGAAGTAGTCGAAGTGCGCGAAAGAGGGGGGGGTAATGACATCTGCTCTGGTGAATTTTGTTTTTCTTCCCTCTCTTTATCGGCTAATTGGTCGCGCCTTTTGTCAATATTTTCCAACAATTCATCCAACCCCACATTCGTAATGAGGTCATTTACTTCTATTCCTCTTTTTGTCGATAGGGAATTTTTTGTAATAGTAGTGAACAAGACTAAAACCTTGTATTTATCGTTTAGCTCTTTGTGTAATATCCTGGCTGCCTGAGAGGTGTCCAATTTCTCAAATTTTTCTTCATACTGGTTCCGCAGCTCTAAAGCTACCCTTGTCCAGAACTGGTTGTTTTGTTTTTCCTTTCCCTCCCTCACATCATTTAATGATTGAAAGCTTTGTTCGCATGCCTGGAAATCTGATTTTGCCTTTTCTGAACTATCAGTTAATTTCTTTTTCCATGCAGATAATATATCAGTTTGACGAGCTTGTACGCATTGATTGATTTCATTGAGGCAATATTTTTTTAATTTTTCCAAGTCCTGGTTTTTTTTCTCTACAAGCTTTTCTTGAGCAATTTTGGCTTGTATATTTTGTTCTTTGATTTTTTTGTTCGCAAGAAGCAATGATCTTTTTAAAGAATCAATAGTTAAGAGTGGCGACTCTTGATCGCCAGACTTTTCTACTGAGTTAACTCGGTCAGATCGCAACGGTTGTGATGCAGTTAAAAGCGGACTTGCTTTCTGTCTCCAGGAACCTTGAGGAGCGCTACTAGTAGATTTCTCTATTATTTCAACTCTCTGTATCAGACTCTTTATCTTTTCTACTATAGCATCACATGTTTTCTGTTTTTCCAGATAAGTCGCATTCTTCTTCGTGAAAAATTCAATGATTGCTTGTGCTTCCGGTGTTATCTCCTCGTTAAATTGGATATCTTGAGAGGTAAAACTAGGAACTGCGGAAGAATTTTCCTCGAGCTTTTTTGTATGCTCTTCCAATGATGCAACGAGAAATTTTTCCTCTTCTATAAGATTTTTATATCGAGATGTTAACAGTGTCAGTTCATCGAGTTCTTTTTCCTGATAAGATAAGATATCTTCGGCTGTGATCTCTTCTATCTTCACTTCTTCTGTTTCTTTATGTGACAATAAAAATTCTTCGCTTGCTGCAAGAGACTTTACCTTTTCTTGAAAAGATTTCAGCTTGTTTTGTAAATCCTTATCTTTCTTCTGATTTTCATGAGCTATCAGATTATCTTGATAGAGGTTTGCGTATTGCTGAACTAATTGATCTCGTAGCTGTTCCCATTGGAATCCTGATGGTAAAGGAGATATTTCTTCGTCTTTTTCTTTATTCTCTTCCTCTGATAAATTAGCTATTTCCATTTTAATAGTATCAAATTCTATTTTTATTGTTTCTACAGATTGTTCTAATGGTTCAAGAGTAGGAGGCTCTCCACTTTGAGGGGATGCCGAATGTTTTTTGGGGGACAATAGAGAGGATAACCTTGAAGGAGTTCGTGGAGGTGGAGGTGTAGGTGGAGATTCTTCTCCTGGAATGGCCTCCTCTTTTTGTTCAAGAATATTTCCTCCTCGCTGAGGAGATGCCGATGGTTTCTTAGGGGATGAGAATATAGAGGATAACCTTAAAGGAGTTTTTGGATGTGTAGGCTGAGATTCTTCTCTTCGCATAATGGTATCCTTTTTAGTGCTGATGGCAATCCCTGTCTTTCCTAACTCTTAGTATAAAAGGATAAGCTTAAAAGAATATTAAGATGATTTAATCCAGTATTTTTAGCCTATTTTCTATTATGATTTTTATTTCTGTTTATTTTTTATCAGAACCCACTGAAATAACTCTAGGCAATTGAAGCAGAAACAAGTACGATTAAAAAATATTTGTCAGGAAGGAGTTTGTATGTCATTACACAAAAAAATTACCATTGTTATGGCAGCTATATGCATGAGTTATCTCACTCATACTGCTTTTGCAATAGACCAAACAGCCAAAGAAGAAACAACGCCACCTGATGCAGCAGGGCCTTTAACAGCAGACCAAATTCCACCTGTCAGCAGTGCTTTACCGACTAACGCACCTGGTCAACAACCTAAAAGTGCTATGCCTACACCCACTGCTAATCAATAAAATATAAGTTAGTCTTTTTGTTCGATTACTTTACGAATAACAAACCGTGGGCGCTTGCGTACTTCTTGATAAATGCGGCCGATATATTCACCCACCACTCCTAATCCAAGTAATACGATACCAATGAGAAAAAATAGAATCGCAAATAATGTAAAAACACCTTCGACTTCAGGGCCGACAAAAATACGGCGTAAACCTAAATAGATAACAAATAAAAAGCTTAATAAAGAAATCGCTATACCGATGAGTGTAAATACTTGTAAAGGAAATAAGGAAAATCCTGTCACTAAATCAAAATTATAACGAATTAATTTATAAAAACTGTAATTAGAAGTGCCTGCAAAACGTTCTTCGTGCGCTACGCCGACTTCTGTCGGATTTGAAGCATAATTCAAAGCCAATGCTGGAATAAATGTCGTTGTCTCACCTGTCGAAACCATTAAATCCACAATAGAACGGTGATAAGCACGCAACATGCAACCTTCGTCTTCCATCTTTAATTTTGGCATCATCCAGGCACGGATTTTATTATGCATTTTTGAAACGAGAAGACGCCACTGGCTGTCTTGACGATTTTGACGATGTGTATTGACGACATCATGGCCTGCTTCCATTGCCGCAACTAATTTTGGAATTTCTTCAGGTGGATTTTGCAGATCTGCGTCCATTGTAATAATAATTTCACCGCGTACTCGCTCAAACCCTGCCATAATCGCCATGTGCTGGCCAAAATTACCATTGAACTCAATGACTCGGATCTGCGAAGGACGGCGCTCATGTAAGACTTGTAGTAATTGGCTGGATTGATCACGGCTTCCATCATTCGTCAAAATAATTTCGTAAGGTTTGCCTAATTGATCTAATGTTTTTGTCAAACGCCGATAGAGTTCTTCTAATGTTTTTTCTTCGTTATAAACAGGGATTACGACACTAATATAAGGTGCATTTTGAGACATGGGAATAGCCTATAAACTAATATAATAGCTATGGATTATATTATATAATCCCGTTAATTTTAACTGGTTTATTTTCTTCAAGATTTTTTATGGATTCCAACACAATACTCAAGATATTCTTGCGTTTCCAGCACGCTAACCCATCGCCCGCGACTGAGCTTGTTTATCATAGTCACTTTGAATTGTTAATTGCGGTCATATTATCTGCACAAGCAACTGATGTATCGGTTAATAAAGCCACCCCAAAATTATTTGTCGTTGCGAATACGCCTGAAAAAATACTTGCTTTGGGAGAGGAAAAATTAAAAACCTTTATCAAAACGATAGGGTTATTTAATAATAAAGCGGCTCATATTATTAAAACCTGTGAAATTTTGGTAGAAAAACATCAATCAGGCGTTCCAGAAGAGAGGGCAGCGTTAGAAGCTTTGCCAGGTGTGGGGCGTAAAACTGCGAATGTGATTTTAAATACGTGCTTTGGGCAACCTATGATTGCAGTAGACACGCATATTTTTCGTGTTGCTAATCGTATTGGCTTGACTCAAGAAAAAACGCCTTTGGCTGTTGAAAAAAAATTATTAAAAATTATTCCACCTGAATTTTTAAAAGAAGCACATCATTGGTTGGTCTTGCATGGGCGTTACACGTGTACAGCGCGGAAGCCGCACTGTGCAACGTGTTTGATTAATGATCTTTGTTTGTTTCCGGATAAAGGAGAGTGGATGTAGGGTGGATTACAACGCAAAAAGCGTGTCTAATCCACCCTACCTTACTAAGTTGAGTTTAAAAATAGTAAGCAAATTGTAGCGTTATCATATTAACCGCTTGATGGGTGCCAGCAGGGCCTGTAACACCTGATCCAGATGAAGTGGAACTTGCAGAGTAGTTTATATCATGACGGAATTCTAAGCTTTGTAATGTATCTTTCCACCATGATTTATTAACCACAAACGAATAACGCTTGGCTGGCAGCCCAATTGCCAAGGCATTTCGTGTGGCATCAAAAGCAAGCGATACAGAAGTGGGTGTAGAGAATGTTGGTAAATTATAAACACCTTCTAAATGTAATGCTCGTGGTCTTGCGCCATGACTATTAAATGTCATATCGTTAGGATTGAAATTCGTTGACGCTGTAATATATTCGCCAAGTAACTGAATATTATCGCCAACTCCTAACAAAATATGTGCATCATACGCGGGCACACGATGCACTAATTGTTCGTTTCCTGTATTAACTGAAATAATGCTAGTTGTTGTACCTGTTGTTGTTATGACATTTTGCACTGTGGGACCGCCAAACCCTGCAAATAAAGGTTGGTTGCCGGTATACTGCATGCCTTGTGAATCGGCAATATTTGCAATGAAACCGCCACCAATATCTGCATTCACTTGATTCATTTTAAATCCATAACCTGCGTTAATACCGCCGTTATTAATGCGGCTTGTTGCTGAGGCATGGCTTGCACCTTCGAATAGATAAGTAGAGGCGTAAAAATTGTTAACCGTCTGTTGTTTATATCCTAATACGATGGCGCGAGCTTGCACTCGACCTAATGTCTTGGTTAACGGATCGCTCACTAATGTATTGGAATAGACACCAAATGGCACAAACATTTGACCAAAGCTGCCGTAGAAGGGTGACTCGAGGAAATCACCTAAGACAACAAATGCTTTTTTAACAAATACACGGGAGTTTTGTGTACGGTTATTTGAACTAAATGAACCTGTTTGTGTACCGATATTATTATCATAACTTAATTCGAGTAACCCTGAGGTCCAGCGACTGGGTCCAAGCGCATACGCATCGAATGCTACATTGGTGAGATTAATATCACTTTGATTAGTATTGCCACCGCCATTATTCTTAAATAATGCCTGGCCTTGTAATGTACCGCTTAATAAGATGTGTGAACCACTTGCTTCGTCAGGGCGACCAAATGATGTCAATCGTTGGGTAATATTTTTGCGAAGCTTTAATAAAATGACGTCTTCGTTTACGGTAGGACTATTTACAATTAAATTTCCACCTGAAAATTCTAACGGGATACCGATGTAAGGTCCGCTTGATACAAAAGATTGGCCTGGCACATCAAAATCGACTGGCAAGTACATGGCACCACTTTGGGGTAAATTGGTAGGCCCCTGAATTTGATTAGTGGGTGGATAAAGGGGTGAAGGCGCGGTCTGCGGATTCGTGGTAGCAGAAACTGATGGAGTCGATTTTTTGGCAGCATGATGAGAAACAGTTCGGGCTTTTGGATGTTTCTTCAAAGAAGCCACTTCTTTTTGCAAAATTGTTAACTGTTGTTCAAGGTGAGAAATTTTTTGAGTATCGCTCAATGAATCTTCCGCAAAGACAAAGGTATTCATTGCAAACGAACTAATTACTAATGCCGCTAAGTTTTTTTTCATATAACCATCTCCTTCTTTATATTTATTTTTAAAACTAACTTATTCTTTACTAATTATTTAATGTATTTCATCATCTGGTGGTGTAACTGCTAGAACATTATAGAGATAGTTTTTATAAATTTCTGAAAACCAGTCGGGCGATTGCTGCTGAACAAACATCGAAGGATCATGACTATAGGGCGTGCTAAAATAGCAGATTGATTGTCCTTCTTGGCGCAGCGGTTCTGGTATTTGATTCGGCTCCAAAGCCATATCATGAACCAGGGAAGCACTGCTCAGAATTTTCTTTAATTTATCGCGCGCTTCTGTTTCAGTAGAAGCAGCAATAACAGCGACTTCCACCTGCCAAGAAGACGAAGTTCCTAAATTATTTATCCCAAAAGCAGAAAATTGTGATGGGAGAGGAGTATTATCGGAATGGGTATAGGGTAAAATATAAAATTGTACCTGACTCAGTTCTTCTGCGGTCGGGCATTTTACCGAGCAGAATGCGGTTGATAACCATCCAAGCCCAAAAATCGCAAATATTACCCCCACTAATTTCCGCATGTAGAAATCCTCTATAAAAAGATAGGGGGGCATTCTATAGCGTATTTGTATGAAAGTAAAGCGGGTTGCACTTCGCATTTGAATTCGCGTGTCGGTCATAAAGAAAGAGCCATTTTCAATGCAGCTCGTTTTGTTTTTCTTACATCTTGGTTAAATTCTCTGCTAGTGACAGTTGTGATAGTCATGTTGATCCTCTACTTATAAGGTGGCTATTTTTATTTTTTATTAGACTAGAGCACTTCAGCATATAAACAAGAAAGGAGTTCCCGCGTTTTTTAGAGGGAACGACTGGGATAAAGTTATTGTTGTTGCCACCCGACAATAATATCCGCTAAACTTGCACCTCACCCAGGATTGAATTTTTCGTATGAAATTTAGTAAAATCAAAGCGCATGATTATGGAAATACCTTGGCTTTATTGGCAGGGGCGCTGCTCACGCTTGCTTTTGCGCCGTTTGCCCTTTTTCCTCTCGCTGTTTTTTCGCCTGCTTTACTATTATGGCTTTGGTTGACTATCACCCCCCAACAAGCTTTTTGGCGTGGATGGTTATATGGGTTAGGTTTTTTCGGCACGAGTGTTTATTGGGTTTTTATTAGTATTCATACTTTCGGAAACGCTTCTGTTTTTTTAGCGGCCTTGATTACAGGTAGCTTTATTGCTTTGCTGGCTTTATTTCCTGCCTGCCAGGGTTATTTACTCAATCGCTATTTTCCTGAAAATAACGGTCGCAAAATGATTTGTGCTTTTTCAGCGATAGGGGTTTTATTGGAATGGGTGCGAAGCTGGTTTTGTTCTGGATTTCCGTGGGTATTATTGGGCGATAGTCAAATTTACTCTCCTTTGAAAGGTTTTGCGCCTGTCTATGGTGTCTACGGCGTTTCACTCGCTGTATTACTTAGCAGTGGTATTTTGGTTCACATTGGTTGGAATATCAAAAAAAGAAAATATAAAAGCGTTTATTATTCTGTTGCTGCGTTAGTCATACTCTGGACCATTGGCGGCGGCTTAACTTTTATTACCTGGACAAAACCACACGGTAAACCGATCCAGGTCAGTTTAGTGCAGGGTAATATTCCGCAAGAAATGAAATGGTCTCCTGATCAATTGCAATTTACTTTAGATCGTTATAAAACACTCACTCGAGCGCATTGGGATAGCTCTATTATTATTTGGCCTGAAGATGCCATTCCTCTCCCCTTAAAAACAGCGTTGCCTTTTCTTGATGAACTTACCCTGCAGGCCAAACAACATCATACTTCGCTGGTTCTAGGTATTCCCGTTAAGAATGAATCAAACCAAGATGATGAATATTTCAATACGGTTATTGCCATTGGCGCTTATACAGATGCTTATGTCAAACATCATCTTGTTCCATTTGGTGAATACACACCCATGGCGAGTCTTTTAAAACCGATCATGCGATCATTTAACATACCGATGTCTAATTTTATCCCCAGTACAGGATCTCCTAAATCATTGAAACTCAATGGCGTCACAATCGCTACTTTTATTTGCTATGAAATCGCTTATCCAGAATTAGTCGTAGTGCATGATAGTTCCATGGGTATGTTACTGACCGTTAGCAATGATGCCTGGTTTGGGCATTCTATCGCCTCCGCGCAACATTTGGCAATTGCTCAAATGCGTGCGATCGAGATGGGTCGCCCTTTGTTATTTGTCTCTAACACAGGCATTACCGCCATCATTAAACCCAATGGTAAGTTACAATCTGTCGCGCCTCTGAACACGCCTTTTGTTTTGACAGATACAGTACAGCCTATGGCAGGTAAAACATTTTGGCAACGACGTCCTATGGATCCTATTTTAATTTTATTATCGTTATTGCTGTACAGCACTATTAAATATCGCAGACAGCAAAAAAAGAAAAAATTAAAAAAGAATAAGAAATTAAAGTAAAGTAAAGTAAAGTAAAGAGATAACGAGTATGGAAGAAGTATACAATCCACAAAAAATTGAAACAGATGCCCAATCCTTTTGGCAAGAACAGAAGTGCTTTCAAGCGTCTGATAAAAGTGAAAAAGAAAAATTTTATTGCCTTGCTATGTTCCCTTATCCAAGCGGTCAGTTTCATATGGGTCATGTACGCAATTATACGATTGGTGATGTGATTAGCCGTTATCAACGTATGCTTGGCAAAAACGTATTGCAACCGATCGGTTGGGATGCATTTGGGTTACCCGCAGAAAATGCCGCTATCAAAAACAAAGTACCACCCGCCGCATGGACTTATAAAAATATTGCAAGCATGCGTATGCAAATGCAACGTTTAGGTTTTGCGTATGATTGGAATAGAGAATTTGCTACCTGTAGCCCTGAGTATTATCGTTGGGAACAATGGTTTTTTTTAAAGCTTTATGAAAAAGGATTGGTTTACAATAAAAAAGCAGAAGTTAATTGGGATCCTGTTGATCAAACAGTGCTTGCAAATGAACAAGTGATTGAGGGTCGAGGTTGGCGTTCTGGTGCGCTTGTGGAACGACGAGAAATTCCTCAATGGTTTTTAAAAATTACAGAGTATGCGGAGGAACTCCTGAATGATTTAGATCGGTTACCTTATTGGCCGGAATCCGTGAAAGTTATGCAGCGTAATTGGATAGGTCGTTCCGAGGGTGCTGAAGTCATATTTTCTCTTTCGCATTCTGATGAGAAAATGACTGTCTTTACGACCCGCGCCGATACGTTATTGGGGGTGACCTATATTGCAATAGCGCCTCAACATGCTATCGCAAAACAAGCGGCAGAAAATAATGCTGAACTGAAACTTTTCCTGGATGAATGCAAAAATATCAAAATGGCCGAAGCTGAATTAGCAACGCTTGAAAAACGCGGCTTACCGACAGGTCTATTTGCGACACATCCCATCACGCAGGCACTTATTCCTATCTGGGTTGCCAATTTTGTTGTCATGGACTATGGCGCGGGTGCAGTGATGGCAGTTCCAGCACATGATCAACGTGATTTTGAATTTGCTCAACGTTATCAACTTCCTATTGTGCCAGTGATTATGCCGAGCGATCAAAGCACGTGGGATTTTAGTAAAAGTGCTTATACACAGCCGGGTGAACTCATTAATTCTCAAAACTTTTCTGGTTTTACTTCAAAAATGGCAAGCACGCACATTATTGAATTTTTAGAAAATCATGGCAAGGGACAACGTCAAATTCACTATCGTTTGCGTGATTGGGGTGTTTCACGGCAACGTTATTGGGGTGCGCCTATTCCTATTATTCATTGTAAGGATTGCGGTGTGGTGCCTGTTTCTGAAGCTGATTTACCGGTTGTCTTACCTGAACAAGTTGAGTTCACAGGCGTCACATCGCCCCTTAAAACCCTGCCTGCGTTTTATGAAACTTCTTGCCCCGTATGTCAAAAGCCTGCTACCCGTGAAACAGATACGTTTGATACTTTTTTTGAATCTTCCTGGTATTACGCACGCTTTGCATGCCCTGATCAAGCCACTCAAATGCTTGATGACAGAGCTGACCATTGGGTACCTGTCGATCAATATATCGGAGGGATAGAACATGCTGTGCTGCACTTGCTCTATGCGCGTTTTATTCATAAGGCGATGCGTGATATAGGTTTATTGACATCTAACGAGCCATTTAATCGTTTATTAACACAGGGCATGGTGCTGAACAATGGCGCTAAAATGTCTAAATCACTTGGCAATACTGTTGATCCAGAAGTTTTAACTAACCGATTTGGCGCTGACACTATCCGATTATTTATTATGTTTGCAGCGCCCCCTGAACAATCATTAGAGTGGTCTGATAGCGGTGTTGAAGGTGCGTATCGCTTTTTGAAACGGCTTTGGTTTTTTAGTTATGAGCAACACGTCTCTATTTGTCAACTGAATATCACTCAATCCACTGTTATTGATATCAATCAGTTAGATAAAAAACAGCGTGAAATGCTGTGTCAATTGTATGAAATCCTGGAACAAATCAATTATGACTATGAGCGTTTGCAATTAAACACAGTGGTATCAGGGTGTATGAAGCTGCTTAATTTATTAATTAAATTAAGTGAAGAAGACGATTCGGATAAATTAGTTCAGAGTGGCTTGTCTATTTTATTGCGCTTGCTTGCGCCCATTGCACCTCATATCAGCCATCAACTTTGGCAAGACTTACACTATCCAGGTATATTACTGAATGCGACTTGGCCAACCAGTGATATGGCTGCTTTGAAGATAGATCATATTAACCTTGTTGTGCAAATCAATGGAAAATTACGCACGCATATTACTGTCGATATTGATGCAGATAAAAAAACTATAGAAAACGTAGCAACTAATGATGCTAAAGTACAACAGTCTATTGCTGATAAAATGATTAAGAAAATAATTATTGTACCAGGTCGATTAATTAATATCGTTACGGAATAGGTTTTTAAAAATGCGGAAATTATTTTATCTAATATATATTTCTATTTTTTTTATTATTAACAGTATCAGTGGCTGTGGGTTTCATCCACGTACTTCTCCGACTCTGGCACCACCGCTACAAAAGTTATATTTACAAATTGCAGATTCCTACGGCGATCTGGCACATAATATACGGCTTTATTTGAAAATGTCAGGTGTACATCTCACTAACACACCCAGCCAAGCAACTTCTACACTTGATATTATTAGCGAAACAACTTCTCAGCAGTTACTTAATATTAGCGGCACGCAAGCCACTCGCCAATATAACCTTATCTTAACAGTAAGCTATCAAATGACTGATGCGCATGGGAATATAGTCGTGAGTCCACAAGTCGCGACCGAAACACGTCCACTGACTATCAACGCCAGCCAAATGTTAAGCGGCAGCAATCAAACAGTGAGTTTGTATCACCAAATGCGCCAAGCCATTGTATACGACATCATGAGCCGTCTTGCATCACACGAAATGACTGTTCTTCTAACAAAACATCAAACTGATCAAACGCAGCCATGAAACTGGGGTATACACAATTAATACCGCATTTACTTAAACATCTTGCGCCTATTTATTTAATCAGTGGCGATGAATTATTACTCGTGCAAGAAGCCGTAGATGCTATTCGAGCTAGCGCTATCAAAGCAGGGTTTACTGAGCGAGTGTGCATGTCACCGGGATCATCCAATGAATCGCCCAATGACTTAGCAGAATATATTTATACGAATTCGCGAAGCCTTTCTTTGTTTGCCAACAAAAAAATAATAGAGATCAATTTCGCTCATGCAAAATTTAATAGTACCTTAGGTAAAGTGTTAGCAGATTACGCGCTGGATCTTGTCACAGATATAGTATTAATTATTCGTACGGCGAAATTAGATGCCAAAACAGAAAAAACAGTGTGGTATCAAACGATAGAAAAAAAAGGCGTTGTCATACCCATTTGGCCTATTGCGAAGGAACAATTACCGCAGTGGATTATGCAGCGCGCTCAAAAAACAGGTTTGCAACTGACTCGTGATGGGGCAGATTGTTTGGCTGTATTGGTTGAAAATAATTTACTAGCCGCCGCTCAAGAAATTGAAAAACTCTATTTACTCTATACCCATAAACCACTCGATCATCAAGCCATTGAAGAAGCTGTTACAGATCATGCCCGTTTTGATATTTTCAATTTAGTTGACAGTGCGCTAACAGGCAGTGCAAAGCGTAGCTTGCATATTTTAAAAAATTTATTGAGAGAAGGCATTGAACCGACACTAGTACTATGGGCACTCACTCGCGAGTTACGTGTATTAGCGGATATACATACACAACTACAGAAAAATATAACGCTACCTGTTATTTTTAATAAAGCACGTATTTGGGAAAAGCGCCAGGCGGGGTTCAGGGCATTTTTACAGCGCCATACGTTGCATAATTGCTGGAAATTACTCTCCTCTGCCGCTCACATAGACCGAATCATTAAAGGAATCGAAGTAGGAAATAGCGGGACTGAATTAGAAATATTAACCCTGCATATTGCAACAAAAGTAAAAGGCTCTTGAGGAATTTTTTAACTTCAGTTAATGTGTCATTATCTATCGTTTAAAGTTTACGAAACAGGGAGTTAGATATGTCGTCAGCCTCACTTATCAAGATGATAAAACACTTTCGCTTTAATTTGGGTATTCCAGCATTATTGCCAGAATGGAAAAAGCTATTTTCAACACGCGGTCTTAAAGCAGATTGTATTGCTGGTGTCACGGTTGCCTGCGTAGCAATTCCTCTCTCCTTGGCTATTGCGCTGGCAAGCGGTGTGTCTCCTGCTGTTGGGTTATTGACTGCGATTATTGGAAGTATTATTTGTGCATTATTTGGCGGTACTCCATTGTCAGTAAGTGGTCCTGCGGCGGCTATGTCGATTTTAGTCGCTGCTATTGTTGAGAGTAATGGATTCGCGGGCTTGCTGATTGTAACTTTAATTGCAGGTTGTTTACAATTATTCTCAGGTGTCCTGCGTTTAGGAAAATTTATTAATTTCGTGCCGTTTCCAGTGATAGCAGGTTTTACAGCAGGTATTGGAGCAATTATTTTAATTGGTCAGCTGCCACGTGTGCTTGGGCTACATCTTCCTGAAAACCCTTATATATTTAGCGTATTACATCATATTTGGTCTTTTTTGCCCCGCATTAAAGCTGCCACAGTCGGTTTAAGTTTATTTACTATTTTTACTGTTTTCTTATTGCCGCGTTATTTCCCTCGCTTACCTGCGCCTTTGATTGCTGTTATCCTGCCGTCTATTTTTGTAAGTGTATTCAAAATTCCTGTTGAAATGATTGGAGCTATTCCCAATTCATTACCTTTGCCTGTTGTTCCGCATATTAATATGAATCAAATAGCTGAGTTATTTACCGATGCATTCATCGTTTTTGTGCTCGCTTCGCTTGAAACATTATTGTCTTCTTCTGTGGTGGATAGGTTGACTAAAGGTAAACGGCATGACCCAGATCAAGAACTTGTAGGGCAGGGGCTTGGAAATATTGTATCGGCGTTTTTTGGCGGCATCCCTGTAACAGGGGTGATTGCGCGTTCTGCACTTAATATTCAAGCGGGTGCTAAAACGCGTCGATCATCCATGATTCATGGAGCCATATTGATACTTGCAGTGTATTTTTGTGCATCGCTTATTAGTCAAATTCCGATTGCTGTATTGTCAGGTGTGTTAATTGCAGTGGCATTACGTATGATGCATCCACGTGAATTTATCATGATATGGCGTACGGGTTGGGCAGAAGGGTGTATCTATCTCGCGACATTTGTTTCTATTATAGGGTTTGATTTATTAGCAGGCATTAAAATTGGTATTATGATTGCTTTAATCATTGCGTTATTCCGTATGAGTCGGATTCAAGCCAGTGTACGTAATCGGGAGATGTTTGGGCCTACGTTGGTGACATTAAAAGGATCACTCACATTTTTATCTTCCTCGCAGTTAGATGAAGTCCGCCATATATTACAAAAAAAAGAGTTAAAACAAGGTATCATTTTTGATTTATCACATTTAGAAGTATTGGATACATCAGGTGCGGCGCAATTATTGGAGATATTAAATCAATTAGTCATGCGTCATATTAAATTTGCTTTAAAAGGCGTGACGCCAGAACACACTCAAATTTTACAGGCGTTAGATGGTCATGATGCGAATACACTTAATTCGCATTTAATTTATGATGAAAGCGAGCTGGAAGACCTTTGGAAAAATAACCAACATTATGGCATGGCGCGTTTGGCGTATGGTGCTAAAAAATTCAATGAAGATGTTGAAGGGCATCATAAAAGCTTATTCAAAAAATTAGCGCACTCTCAAAAGCCGCATACTTTATTTATTGCTTGTTCAGATAGTCGCGTGAATACTAATCTCATTACATCGACTGAGCCAGGCGAATTATTTACAGTGCGAAATGTCGGTAATATTATTCCGCCTTTCGATGCACAGGGCATGCATTCTGAAGCAGCAGCCATAGAATTTGCTATTATTCATTTGGGTGTGAGAGAAATTGTTGTGTGTGGCCATGCGGGATGCGGCGCTATTCAAGCAATTTTAGCAGAGGAAACGCTTTCAAAAGAACGTCAGGCAACCATGCCTAATTTGAGCCAATGGATTGAGTTGGCACATGATGTCAAAGAAAAGTTGCCATTCGGTATTTCTCTGAAAAAAGCAGTGCAATTTAATGTATTACTGCAATTAGAAAATTTAAAAACCTATCCTATTGTACAAGAAAGATTAGCAGCCAAAAAAATTCGTCTGCACGGTTGGTATTACAGTATTTCAAAAGCAACCTTGAATGAATGGGATGAAGAGCAAAATATGTTTGTGCCCATGGGAACATTACTGACACGCGCGATGGAGCAGGACATGCAGTCGGGCACGCAGTTTCAGACGCCGTATAGCAGTTTGTGAAGGTTGAAGGGATTTGTTGAGAAAGTTCATTCCACTACGTCATTCCCGCGAAGGCGGGAACCTATTCTGATGTGTAACTAAACCTGTCTTAATCAATGGAAATTATTTTACTAAAGTCAGTTTAGCTACAGGGCAGAATAGGTTCCCGCCTTCGCGGGAATGACGCACTTGAAGGAATGCTCTCGCTTTTTTTATATTATTAGACACAGATTCTAATCGTATGGATGAACATCTATGAATGTTTTTTGATTTGTTTATGAAAAAGTTAAAAGTCTCGGAGACCCGGTTAATTCAGAAACAGTAGCTTCATCCCTTGTGTTATCTTTCTCTTCTTTTTCTTCATGTTGATTTCTTTTGGGTACGAGTAACAATTTTGAATCCAAAATACTTTGTATGAGAGTAACGGTTGCGTTTTCGTCAAGAAGAACATTCGCAGGATCTCCATGATATTAAAGATCTCGATGGTATTAAAAAAGATAAAAAGGAACCTAAAATGCAGACCACAGGCTGTACCAAAAAGCCATAAATAAGGCCAAATATCAACAACGGAAGACGCTTTAATTTCATCTACATTCTCTCTGGATATAAATCATTAATTACTGTCCCTGGGCGAGTGAAAATCCTATTCTTCCATCATAAGTATAAAGGTTTTCAGTTTTAATGACGTCTAAATTGAGTTTTTCAAATTGTTGCAATAATTCAATAATCACTTGATGTGTAATAGGTTTAAGATTTTTCGTATCTGTAGTTGCCTGGAATCGACAGCTACAATGGGCCGCATAAGGCGCATCAATCATGCAATCAGGCCATATTTTTAAGCCGCGACTGGTGATAACAATAAGTTGCAAATCTTTACTGATTGTTTTAAGCATTTCGCCTAATTTTTCGGGTGTATGAGTGGGGTTATCAATAAAAACATCTACGCCGACTAATTCTTTTTTGACGATTGTTTTTTTGCGTTCGCCATAACATTCAATTTTCGCCCGTACATCTTGTTGATAATGAACAGGATGAAAATGCGAAGGTGTCTGGCCAAGACGTACGATCACTGCATCAGCGAATTCATCCGTATTGGCTTTTTGTTTGCTGTGTTTTGTAGAATAAACATCTGCTGTGTGAATGCCATCTTCTACTGTTTTTAACCACGCATTTTCAATGAGTGTAGCAGCCTGTGGTTGATTGATATGAATTAACATTTGAATGGCTGCATTAATTAACCCGGACGGGTTTGCGATTTTTTTGCCTGCAATGTCAGGTGCTGAGCCATGAATCGCTTCAAACATAGCGACATGGTTGCCCACGTTGGCGGAACCTGCAAGTCCAACGGAACCTGCAATTTGTGCAGCGACATCGGAGATAATATCCCCATATAAATTTGATGTCACAATCACATTAAACCGTTCAGGTTCTGCAGCGACTAAGGCAGTGCCTATATCAATAATAAAATGCTCGGTTTGGATATCAGGATATTCTTTTGCGATTTCATTGAATACTTGATGGAAAATGCCATCTGTCATTTTCATAATATTATCTTTTGTTAAACAAGTGACTTTTTTACGATTGAATTTACGCGCATATTCAAAGGCGTAATGCACGATGCGCTCACAGCCTGGACGTGTGACTAATTTTAAGCATTGATAAACTTCGTCAGTTTGCTGATGCTCGATGCCCGCGTAAGTGCCTTCTTCATTCTCACGTATAATCACTAAATCCATCGCAGGATGGTTCGTTTGAATAAAGGGCGCGTAAGATATACAAGGACGTACGTTAGCAAATAAACCCAGTGTTTTACGTAACGTGACATTTAAACTTTTATAGCCGCCACCTTGCGGTGTCGTAATAGGCCCTTTTAATAAGATTTTCGTTCGTTTTAAAGATTCCCACGCGCTGTCAGGAATGCCTGAGCTGAAGCCTTGTAAGTAAATTTTTTCGCCGATATCTATTATTTCAGGGTCAATATTGGCATTTGCAGCTTTTAAAATAGCCAGGGTAGCATTCATAATCTCGGGGCCAATGCCATCACCATAAGCGATTGTGATTGGAGTTTTAACTGTCATGGAGTTGCCCTCTTTTAGATTGTTATTGTATTGATAATTCGTTCCATACGCATGGAACGTGATCCTTTAATTAATAAAGTATTATCTGGAGTTAAGTGGGGCTGTAAAGCAGAAACTAATGTATTGTATTCTGTAAAATGCTCTGCACCTTCACCGAACGCTTCACTGGCTGCTTTGGATAATTCACCTAGTGTAAACAGATATTGAATCCCTGCCGCACGGATTTTCTCTCCTGCTTGATAATGTAATTTTTTTTCATCAGCGCCAAGTTCTTTCATATCACCCAATACAAGAATACGTGTGCCAGGAAAAGCGGCAAGTGTAGTAATAGCCGCTTGTAATGAAAAGGGATTGGCATTGTAAGTATCATTGATCACACGCGTGCCGCCCGGTAAAAAAGATTCTTGCATTCGGCCTGGCGCGGGTGCTACTTGTTCCAAGCCTTTTTTAATTGTTTCTAAATCAATCTGAATAGCGAGTGTAGCAGCAGTGGCGGCTAGCGCATTCATAATATTATGTGTGCCAAGCAGGGGTAAAAGAACATCGATATTACCTTTGGGGGTGTGGAGTTGAGTAGACGAATGATGTTTGATAGTTGCTGTAATATCAGATGGATTTTTTAACCCGAAACTGAGCAAAGAATGTTCTTTAACTAAATCACGCCAGTAAGAAAAATGCGCGTCATCACTATTGAGCACTGCAACTCCATTTTTTTCTAATCCTAAAAATATTTCACTTTTAGCGTGCGCAACACCTGCAACACTCTGTAAACCTTCCAGATGTGCCTCTGCAGCATTCGTGATAACGGCGACTCTCATAGGCTTAGTCAATTGAGATAAATAAGCAATTTCACCCAAATGATTCATGCCCATTTCAACGACTGCATAGCGGTGATTGGCGTTTAAGCGTAATAAACTGAGGGGTAAACCAATATGATTGTTAAAATTGCCTTGGGTTGCCAAGACTTCGGCAGGGCCATTGCTAGAAGCGGCGCGCAAAATAGCGGCGATCATGTTTTTTAAAGTCGTCTTGCCATTGCTTCCCGTGACGCCGATGAAGGGGATAGTAAAACGCTGACGCCAATGAGCGCTGAGTTTGCCTAGGGCATCTATCGTATCAGATACTTGGATCTGAGGAATAGGCGAGTCAATTAAACGGCTTACCAAGGCGGCAGAAGCGCCTTTTTGATCTGCCTCGGCGACAAAATCATGGCCGTCTAGCTTCTCTCCCTGGATGGCGACAAATAAATTGCCTGGCTGTAGAGTACGAGTGTCTATACTGACGCCATTAAATGCTTGATCTGCTTCAAAAGAATTGATATTTAAGATTTTTGTTAATTCAGCTAACGACATGGTAATCATGATAAATCGCTTCTTAAGGGTTTAAGTATTGATAATAGTGAATTTTAGCATATAATTCGCAGCAAATGTTACGTCCTAAACAACAAGAAATACCCTACCAAGACCCTGTGACTATTTTTGCCTATTTTGCAGATCAAACAGGGGTGGTTTTTCTCGATAGCGCTCAATTACGGGAGCAGTGCGGTCGTTATAGCTTTATCGCGATTGATCCTTTTTCCACATTCACCATTAAAAATTCAGAAAATAATCTTTTTGAGATTCTTGAGGAAAATCTAAAAAAATACCCATTGGCCATTCATTCTGACTTGCCCCCGTTTCAGGGCGGTGCGGCAGGATTTTTTTCGTATGATTTATATCGCTATTTAGAAAAAATAACGGTACAGCAGTTAGATGATATGGCATTTCCTGATATGGCGATTGGATTGTATGATTTAGTGATTGCGTTTGATCATGTATTACAGAGAGCATGGATTTTTTCAAGTGGGTATCCAGAGCGAGAAAAATCAGCGCGTGTGGAGCGTGCCAATAAAAGAATGCGCTGGTTGTTAAATATCACCCATCATATAGATGCCTTACCTACATTGTCTAATGTGCTATTAGCCAAGAAAAATATTGAAACCAATTTTACTGCGGAACAATATCAAGCGGCTGTACGAAGAGTCATCGATTTTATTTTAGCGGGTGATATATTTGAAGCGAATATTGCACAGCGTTTTAAAGCGTATTTACCTAAAAATTTTCCTTCCTTTGATTTATATCATCGTTTACGGTTGATCAATCCTGCACCTTTTGCAAGTTATATAAAATTTTATGATACAGTGATTGCCTCCGCGTCACCCGAACGTTTTTTGAAATTAAAAGATAATCAAGTGGAAGCACGACCCATTAAAGGAACACGTCCTCGAGGCAAAACAGTCACGGAAGACGTGCGATTAGCAGAAGATCTACTAAAAAGCGAAAAAGATCATGCAGAAAATAGTATGATTGTCGATTTGCTTCGTAATGATTTATCGCGTGTTTGTGAAGACCATAGCGTTAACGTATTGCAATTATGCGGTTTAGAAAGTTATCCTGCCGTGCATCATTTAGTTTCAGTGATCACGGGAAAATTACGAGATAAAATCCATGCGATTGATTTATTATGCGCGACTTTTCCAGGCGGTTCAATCACGGGTGCGCCGAAAATTCGCGCGATGGAAATCATCGCTGAAATAGAGCCAACGTGTCGAGGGCCTTATTGTGGAAGCATTGGTTATATCGGGTTTAATGGCGATATGGATACTTCCATTGTTATTCGTACGTATGCGATTAAAAATAATAGTATTACTTTTCAAGCAGGGGGTGCGATTGTCGTGGACTCAAATCCCGAGGCGGAATATCAAGAAATGCTGACGAAAGCAAATGCATTGTATAAAGCATTGACGGAGACGTGCCAGTGATTTTATTGATTGATAATTACGATTCATTTGTTTATAACCTGGCAAGATATGTAGGCGAGCTGGGTTTTGAGCGATTAGTCAAACGCAACGATCAAATTTCGTTGGAAGAAATAAAAGTATTAGCGCCTTCACATATTATCCTATCACCAGGCCCGGGGGAACCCAGGCAAGCAGGGATTTGTATGGATGTCGTGCGACATTTTGGTGGGCATATTCCTATATTAGGTGTGTGTTTAGGTCATCAAGCAATCGCTGAAGTGTATGGCGGAGTCGTAACACGCGCGAAGTATCCGATGCATGGTAAAGCGTCTATGATTACACACCATGAAAAAACATTATTTAAAGACAGGGTGAATCCACTGCAAGCAGCGCGTTATCATTCGTTGATTGTAAGTGACGAATGTTTTCCCCAAGAATTACAAGTGACTGCGCGTTGTGAGAGAGGAGAAATCATGGCGTTGGAACATTTGACATTACCCGTATTTGGCGTGCAGTTTCATCCAGAGTCTGTGTTAACACAAGAGGGACATGGACTGCTGAAGAATTTTTTAGAGGGTGTCTAACTCAATGATTATGCAAAAATTACCACGTGAGTTTTATAATCGAAACACTATTACAGTCGCTAATGAACTACTTGGGAAATGCCTTATTCATAAAATTGGCGATCTGGAATTGATAGGAAAAATTGTTGAAGTGGAATCGTATCTAGGGCCACACGATCTTGCTGCTCATTCTTCCAAGGGGCTTACTCCTCGGACTAAAGTGATGTTTGGGCCTCCTGGCTATGCTTATGTTTATATGATTTATGGCAAGTATTATTGTATGAATGTTGTGACAGAACAAGAAGGGCATGCGTCTGCTGTATTGTTACGCGCTGTTGAACCTATTCAAAATATCGCAGGACGAACACAAGGCCCCGGGTTATTGTGCAACGCAATGGGCATTACTAAAGAGTTAAATGCGTATGATTTACTATCTGACAATTTTTATATTGCGGCAATGCCAGAACTTGATAAATTCATCTCTGTTAAGAGACCCAGAATAGGAGTGGATTATGCAGGAGAGTGGGCGAAGAAATTACTGCGCTTCTATATTAAAGGAAATAAATTTGTTTCAAGGCTTTAAATATTATTTTGCTACTACTACTTTGTTTGACTATTTTAGCGACTAGCGATAAAATAGTCAGAATCAATTTTAGTTTTGGCTAACCCCCAATCGCGCAAAATGCCCTTCCATCTTATCTCTATTATTAAACCGAATTAAAATATAGTTACCCTGTTCTTCTTATTAGGGTGAATCTCCCGTTAATATTTTGTTAAAAGATATTTTTACTACATCGTGCCAGAGCGATATTTTGGAATGCGATCATCATTTATTTTCTAACTTTTGTATGTTGAGGTTTTTCAGATAGAAAAAAACAATATTTTTTGCTATCCTCTCACAAACCCGGTTTATAACTCATTACGAGAGGTGTGATTATGCTAGCAGAAGAAAAAGACAAGCAAGATTTTTTATTAGTAGCATCCCATCTGACGTTAAAGGATTTAGACGGTACACAGTATGAGAAGAATCCTGGGATACACATTGCTCTTGTTATTCCAGTCATGAGAAAAGATGGCAGCGTTATCAATAATATTTTATGCGGAAAGCGATTTTGCGGTAAGATTTCTATGAATTTTGGGGGTACGTTTTGCCCGGATCTTGACATAAGACATAATACCAACACAGAAGGCTCATTACTGCATACGGCCTATCGAGAAGCCCGTGAAGAATTGCAAGAGTCTGATCTCATAGAAATATTAGATATTAAGAGCGCATTAATGGATGCCTTTAACCAACATTATTTCATTGGAGGAAAGGGGATTCATGCCTTTGGTATTGTTCCAACATGTCCCATTGCTGAAGAAAAATTGGATGAACAACTTAACCTCATTAATAGACGAGTAGCAACAGCTCACCAGATTCGAGAGGAAATTTTAAAATTAGAGAAACTTGCGGTGAGTGGTAAGGTCACCGCACATACTTTATTAGCCACGTTAGATGTATGTAACGTATTATTAGAAAAAGATGTTGCGAGTGATTTAGCAACATTTATGAGAAACCTGACGGTTGGAAATGTCAGTGATTCTTTGCAATGTTATGTTCAGAAAAGTGTTCTTTACCACAGGGATAAGCAGGCGGGGAGAGAACCTCTCTCCTCTATTCGTGACTTCGTTGAAGCCTATACCGAATATTCGGAAATAACAGCTATTGATGCACGCTTTGTTCTTGCTGCTGTAGAAAAATCTGATGCTATTACTCAACGCATTCATTCGCTGGAGATAAAAGGCAGAGAACAATTATTAGAACATGAGCAACATGAAATAATAACTTTAAAAGATCAACTTAAGTCTATACCACTTGCTGTGACGAATCCAAATAAAGTTGAAGTTGGATTCTCGCCGAGCCTAAGAGATATGGCTAAAATAAAAAAAATTTTAGAGAATATAATAACTGAAAAATCGAATAAGAAAAAACTGCAACCGCATATCGCAAACTTATTTACTCATACCGAGCTACCTTTAAAGGATTTTCAAGACAATAATAACAATAGGGATAGTAATAACGAGTCAAAAAAAACATCGTTGACTAAAACTTAATTTCTCAGCAAAAAAATAGGTGAAGACATTTTTAGAATTTATTTTTCAGTATTTATTTTAAAAGTGTTGGATAAATTAAATATTAGGAGTAATATACTTTTTCTTCAAGTATAAAATAAAAATATTGAAGAAGAGGAGGATTCAAATAAAATAATTTCATTACTGCTTACTAACTGCGGAGGAAAGTATTATGTTTAGAAATCCAGCTCAAGAAAGTGTCGAACAAAAAGAAGATGCACCTGCTTTTAGACCAATCGGTATCTTAAATTTTAATGGCGTTATTAAGCAACTTGATGGCCAAGTGGGTTATGAAGGTGTTGCGCCAGGAACTCCAGGGTTTTCTGTGTATTGGACTGGAAAAAAGCCTGGCGGTTCAGATGTGGGGCATCTTGTCGAAATAGATACTGAACCCTTTATTGTTAAGACAGGCGTTTCTACAAGCTTACTCGGACAAGTTCTCAAACATGTCAGCAAGGGAGAAAAAGAAAAGGAAATTAAAAAGTTAGGTTTTATTGCAGGTGATTTTTTTCGTATTGTAGGAGCCACATGGGATGAAAACCCTGTATTACGTAACGTGGCAGTTGAACGTGGGATCGATACTAAATCAGTTAATTTCAAAAAATTTGTGACTGACGAAGTACAATCTGTATTTAATCAGTTTAAACAAACAGAAGAAGGAATAGCACTTATTCAAAAGTTAGCTGCTAAGCAGGAGTTGACTACCAAGGATGTTCAATCCATTCAACTTTATTTAGCTTCACACAGTCCTATATTACGCGAAGTGATTAGTGTTACAACTTTTTCTGATATCATTAAGGGCGCTTGCGGCCAATTTTTTAGTAATTCGTTTCAGGAAACGCAAGCAGAAACTCCGCGATCTGTACTCGATGAACAGAGAGTTTTGATAGAATCAGGTGAAGATCCTAACATTTTTATGGCATCTCGATTTAATAAACAAGCATTGGCGTTTGATCAGTTTTTATTAGCGCCATTTATTGAGAGTGCAGATCAGTGCGGTGAAGACAAAAAAGTATGGATAGATGAATGCGCTAAAAAATTGTCACAGAAACTCGGAACAGTGCAAGGCTTATGTTCAGCCATTTTCATTCGTCATTTAATGGGGGAGAAAGGTGACTTGGGTCCCGATAATATGTTGCTTATCCCAACGGGTAAAGATTCTTATAGTGTGATGAATATAGATGTGACGGGGTTTCGCTATGCGCGGCGCCAGGATTATCTTGAAGAAGGTAAGCCACCTGCATTAGGTTGGGAAGGTACTTTACAAATAACTGACTCAAAACAACTGGCTGAGAGATTATTAAACGATACTGTATTTAGTAATCGTTTTGTCAAAGATTCAGAAAAACTTCCTAAGGGAATTGACAAAATCGAGGTGATGAAAGCAATAGTCAGTATTTTAAAGGATCGCGTAGGAAATAATGCTGCTCAGGAAATTCAAGCAGTACGTGAATGGCTGATTAGTCAAGACAGCGCACTTGCTTCGATTTCATTGGATAAGGTTATTAGGAATACGCATGCCAAACTAAAAGTGGGTCCTCGCTCTTTCTCCAAAGAGGCATTGGATGCGTTGAGTAACTCGAATGAAAAATTTCTTGAATGCATTGAAGCAGCTCGAAATGCACTGGAAGTTATAAAGGTAAACGAAAAAGCGCCAGCACCCGTGGTGGGAGCGTAGTGATATAATCGTAAAATATACATACCGCAGCATCTGTTGCAACTAAATTCAGATGCTGCGTATGTCATGTCATCCTGGAGGGCAAACGCACCCAGCTTTTTTTAGCTAAATCCCACATCAACCCTGCCAATGTTTTTGATCACATCATTAGAATACTTAATTACTTTTTAGAAAGAGTAAAGCCTGTCGCCCCGCAAAAAACGCGCCACGCTTGTCACAAGAACACAGACGTGTCTTCGCGTTTTTGTGCGGGGTCTGGTGGCAATGGCACTACCTTAAGGAATAATAGA
>JBEPVM010000023.1:0-27038 GCA_041690995.1 Gammaproteobacteria bacterium
TATTTTCATTTTATCAATCGGTTATCACTTTATTTTGTGGGGATCACTCAGAGCCAGGGCTAGGTGCTTCGCACTTTTAATTACATTATTTAGCATCCAGTGTTAATAACGGATATTTTCCAATTTTGCCATGACGAGTCACCGTGAAATATTTAGAAGCTGCCTCTAATGCCTTTTCTTCGGAATAATTCATTTGACACGTCTCATTGGCTTGTTTAATACGCGCTACATTTTGGCAATCTTCCAAGGCAATCCGATTATTAAAAATAATTCGCCCCGAACAAATTTCGCGTAGATTTTTAAAAATTGCATCGTGATCCAAATAGCATTGAGGAAAAGCATCACTTCCAAAATAAAGATATTGGTAGGTATTTAAAATCAATACCGTCTGAAAAGCACCCCCAAATTCCGCAATACGAGGGGTTAATTCATGTAATTGCATCGTCTCAAAAAAAGTATTTTTATTCTGTATAGTTTCTTTTACCCATCGACATACTTCAATATCATAGTGATTGACATCAATACCTAAACTTCGTGTGCAATGAGACATGGCACTTGCAGAAAAGACAAAAAACCCTTTAGAACAACCGATTTCAGCTAAACTCGTCACATGTTTTGGAAATAATTGGCGGATTTTCTTATAACGCGTTTCTAATTGGTTTTTTGGTTTTAACACGCTATTATTTTTAATCTTATAGGTATGATTGCTCGGATAACTTGATGTGATATAGCGTAAATATTCCCCTGATTTTCCCTCAAATTTTGATTTGTTCAAGCACCTCATCCATCGAGCAAGCCTCTCCATTACTTTCCCAAACATATTTCTTCCTTTTTTAAGTCAGTTACAGTGGGGGCTATCTTAGCATAGATTATTTTATAGAGTGTAAGAATTGTTTAATTAACCTTGATTGAGTATAATTTCGCTATAATATTTATAGTAATTGAGGAAGAATTTCATGCCAGTGCCTTTAGAAAACGTAACCATTCTTACGGTTTATTTCAGCGGAACAGGCCATGATATAGAGGATACGGGTAAGGCTAATAAGAATAATGAGCGTCCTCTTGGAAGTTTCTTATATCAAAACACTAAAGAAACAGATACCCAATTAAAACAAGGATTTTCTGGTACTGGACTCACAAATGGAGTAAGAGGAAGTATTTTTGGTACTGGATTAGAATGTCCAAGTAACAGATTTATCAAATTGCAAAACTCTAAAAAAGGTGTTGGTTCTTTATACTAATATACCCCATAAAGATTATACATTTCATGCGCCATTGTTACCAAAATATCCTCAACAAGCTCAAGTAGAAGAGGATGTGATGCCAGGAGGTCATTCGCGAATACAATACGTAGAGTCTAAATTAGATAACCATAGCTTGCCAGCAGTGTATATTTACCCCTATAGTATGATTACTTTTAGACGTATCAGAGATTTTTTATTAGCTTGTGGGACTGAATTTCAGCATCAGTGGAAATTATTTCTTAAAAGCTATCAAGAAGGTCAGGAACCAATAGAATTAAAAAATTGTTATTATTATTATTTGTACCTTGGCGATTCCTTGCTGAAGCTAGAAAATACGGATTTACTATTTCAAACATTTATACAGGAAGTACACAAGGGTTTATCAGAAAAAAGCAAGAATTCTGCTAAAGGTACTCTTTTATTTTCATATTTATCAGAGGCGGCGAATAAAAAATTTGAAAGTAGGAAAGAACTGGAACACGCTATTAGAAATATTCTTGCACTAGCCTTACAAAGAGATAGAAACCCATTATCTTTTTTTTCCACCACGACATCAGGTCATAAAGCACACGCTTTACTACAAAAGCCAGAATATGCGCCGCTTGCAAAACTGATTCTTGGCTCTACAGAACATAGCCTCCGTTATCGAGATCTACGAATGTTTGTTTTAGGGGAGAACGATACCACTTATTTTTACGAGAAAAATCGTCTTAGGACATATAATAGTATTTTTAAAGCAGCCTCACCAGCAGAAAGACCTTCTTTTATAACTGATCTAACAACGAGTTATTTCAATTATTAGTTTTGGAGTGTTATGGAATAAAGGCGCTTGCACGTATGACTTGAATGCGCCACATTGAGTTTTTGTAGAGGGGGTTGCACTTATTTGTGGAATCCCAGCCTTGGCAATACAAACCAAATTATGCACAAACTTATGCTGATGAAAGACATAAAGATAAAAATAAGCAAGTTAAGTTTAATAAAGAAGTAGAGCAATTTGTTCGTGAGAAATTATCGCAAGAATGGAGCCCAGATCAAATCAGCGGCTACGCTGAACGTCACAATTTATTCTCCATCAGTCACGAACGGATTTATCAATTTATATTGAAAGATAAAGAGAAAGATGGCAAATTGTATTTGCATTTGCGACACCAAAATAAGAAATACCGGAAACGTTATGGCAGTCCTAAACGTGAATTTCCAATTAAAAACCGTAAATTTATAGAAGATCGACCAAAAATTGTAAATGATAAAATCAGCAGAGAGTTAAAAACCGATTTCTATTTTGCCCATCCTTATGCTTCTTGGGAGCGAGGCTTAAATGAAAATACCAATGGTTTAATTCGGCAATATTTAAAAAAAGGTTGTGATTTTAATAATATAAATGACGAAGATCTTATAATTATCATGGATAGATTAAATAATAGACCAAGAAAAAGTTTGAATTACGCAACACCAAATGAAATTTTTAAATGAGGATAAATATGCGTATTGCTGTTTCTGGCACACATTTCATAGGTAAAAGTACACTTGTTGAAGATTTTATTAAAAAATATCCTGATTATAGATGTGAGATTGAGCCCTATTATAAATTGCAAGATGAGAAAACAATGGAGCTATCATTGGAACCCAGTCTTGATAGTTTTTTGGAGCAATTAGATTATAGTATTAATCAATTGAATGACTGTGTAAGTGGAAAAAATATTATATTTGATAGATGCAAGGTAAAGATAATATACGTCAGTTTTATCGAGATCATTTTGATACATTTTTTCCATTAATCAAATCACATGTACTGGTTAATGAATGTTGGGATAGCCATAGTGCATGCTTAGAATACGATTTATATTTGAAGCCACCCTATGATCCAAACCGAGCTTATAGAATTATGGTCGCGCTTACTGAAAAAGATTCTCTTTTAATCGGAGAGAGGTTTTATGTGGAAAATGAGCTAGCCCAATTAATGGCTGGTCCATCATTTAATAAATTTGTTAAATTTTAATGCAGTTGCAGTTATTGGTTGAATCCACGAGGCTTAGATTTCTGTAATTGCCAGTAATGTAATTTACTGGCAATAATGCCTATACAACTCGTCATGGTGACAACTGTGCTTCTGCCGAATCATTACTCTGGGCTTTACAAAGCATCACGCCAGCACAGAAACTCAATAGCGCAAATGCGACTGTGTCATTCCTGTGAAAGCTTGTCATTCCCGCGAAGGCGGGAACCCATTTTGACAGGTAGCTAAACTGACCTTAGTAAAATAACTTCCACTGACTAAGCCTTCTGTTACACGGCCAAATACGCAATAACCCCAACCGTTTGATGTCTCTGACTTAAAATTTAAAAAATCATTATCCGCGACATTAATAAAAAATTGCGTACTAGCCGAATGAGGGTCAGAGGTACGTGCCATTGCAATTGTGCCACGGCTATTTTTTAGTGTAGTTATTTCATTTTTGATAGCGGGTTGAGAGTCTTTTTGTTGCATATTGCTATCAAAACCGCCGCCTTGAATCATAAACCCATTAATCACACGGTGAAATATCGTGCCATCGTAAAAACTGTTTTTAGCGTGTGATAAGAAATTTTCTGCGGTTATAGGCGCGTGTTCTGTGTCTAATTCAATAGAAATAGAACCGTAATTGGTTTGTAAAGTAATCATGATGACTCCTGCTCACTCAATTTTAAGACCAGAGATTATATATTATTTTTCTTTTATTTTCTTATTTTTCAGTAAACTGATAGCCAGCTATTGACAATACGGCAAACTGCCGTATAATTAAACGTATATAAAATTTGAGAACTCTTGTCATGAATCAATTAGTAGTAAGAAGTCATAGAATTGAGCGCCTGGAAGCACGAATTTCCTATGAAAAGAAAAGCATTCTGAAACATGCGGCTGATTTATCAAGCCAGTCATTAACTGACTTTATTGTTAATGCTGCTTATGAGGCCGCAAAATGTGTCATTCAGGAACATGAACTACTTCGGCTGTCATGCAAAGACAGTAATGTTTTTATTAAAGCATTCTTAAAACCACCTGCTCCTTCTACTCGTTTATTAAAAGCAGTTAAAGAATACCAGAAGGATGTTATTTCTAAATGATAGATAAAAATAATAACTTTCAATATGAAATAATACATCTCAATAAAACACATAATAAGAAACCATTTTCTTGTGGAATAGATGCGCTGGATAACTATTTATTAACACAAGCCAGCCAAGACAATAAAAAAAATGTCGCAGTCACGTATGTCTTAACCTTATGTCATTCTCATCAAGTTTTGGGATATTATACGCTTTCTTCGTTAGGAATAATGCCTGACGAATTACCTGGAGAAATGATAAAAAAACTCCCTCGATATCCTATATTACCTGCTATATTATTAGGAAGATTAGCGATAGATAAAAATCATCAAGGAAATAAGATTGGAAAATTTCTCTTAATAGATGCTCTCAAACGAAGTTTCATGGTTAGCCAACAAATAGGCGCAATCGCTGTTATTGTGAATGCTAAAAATAAAATAGCTGTAGATTTTTATAAACATTTTGGATTTATTGAATTCCCTGAAAATAACCTTAAACTGTTTTTACTCATGGATACTATCAAAATGCTATTTCTCAAGTAATGAGTCGCTTTATTTTTCTCTCTCCTGATAAGTCACCCAGGCAGGTACAAACTGCTGCCCTGCTTTTCTTAGCAGTGTTTTATGAATAGCTGTATGGCTGTCATAACGCTCCAACAAGCGCCAAAATGCCGCGCCGTGGTTGAGATGTTTGGTATGGCATAGTTCATGGAGCAGCACATGTTTTACTAAGTGTTTTGGTAAAAATAATAAACTGCAGGATAGACTAATATGTTTTCGCCCTGAACAGCTACCCCATCGAGAAGTAGTGTGTCTAAAAGTGAGCTTCTGAAAAGACAATCCTGTTTCTTCAGCAACTGCGACTAATTGCTGGCTTAAATGCTGCTCGGCGGTTTTTTTAAGCCATTGACGCAAGGCACGCACACAGCGCGTGTGGTCTGTGATTTTCCCTAGCAATTTAATTTGATGACTTAAATTAGCCGTACAAGTCAGTCGTGATTGATCTGTTGCAAGGTAGCTCACTTCCCAGGTTTGATTGATAGCGGCTAATGGGATCAGGGTGGGTAATACTAAAGATTCTGAACGATATTGCTCTTTTAATTTTAGCCAACGGCTCCAATGTTTAGTAATCCATGCTTTTTTTTGTTGAATAAATCGTAGAATTGCATCATCCAATATCCGTTTTTTGCTTGGCACAACGACTTCTAACCCTTGACGGGAAATGCGTAATTGAAGACGCTTGGCTTTTTTGCTGTAACGCAAATTGTAATCAGGGAGGATCATTCATGAAATCTGCAATTTAATAGTACGTAAGTATATACCAGAATCTAGTATTATTTAACAAAACCTGCTAAAATCTGTGACTTCCAGGGTTATATTAAGCGATTTTTTGCATGGCAAGACTAGCCGAATTTCAGAGTGACCAGTGGGATTACCCCTTGTCTCATGAAACCAAAATACAGGCGTTATCTGCACTTGAAAATGGCCGTATTTTATATTTCCCGAAATTATCTTTTCAACTATTGGAACCTGAAAAAGAATTTTTATCACCTTTATTTGTAGACCCAAAAGCCAAAAATATTAGCTTCAATCGTAGTACGGATTTACTCAAATGTGCCAAGTGTTCTTCAGAAAAGTTTGGATCTTTAAAAAAAATGTTGCAGCGATTTTCTGAAACAGCAGAGAAATTTATACATCAACTTTTAACACCTTATTCATCTGCATTACAATTAGGCCGCACCAGTTTTAGGCCGGTGGAAATCACAGGTAGAATTTCTTCTTATCGCAAAGATGATACGCGATTACATGTGGATGCGTTTCCAGCAACTCCTAACCAAGGCCGTCGTATTTTACGTATTTTTAGTAATATTAACCCCAATGGTCAAGCACGTCATTGGCGTGTAGGTGAAACATTTTCGGATGTCGCCAAGCGGTTTTTGCCTTTAGCCCGCAGGCCATGGCGAGGAAGCAATACTTTATTAAAATTATTGTATATGACTAAAAGCAAACGTACGGAGTATGATCATATTATGTTGCAATTACATAATAGGATGAAGGCGGATTTGAATTATCAAACGACTGCCTCTCAAGAAAATATTTATTTTGCACCCGGTACGAGTTGGGTCGTACAAACAGATGAAGTGTCTCATGCAGCTATGTCAGGACAGCATGTGTTGGAACAAACTTTTTATTTACCCGTGAATGCGATGCTAGATCCTACATTATCGCCATTACGTGTTTTAGAAAAATTAACAGGACGAATATTAATTTAAGTATTTAATTATTCACTCTCAGGCTTAGGAGATTAATCAATGAAAAATGGATTTTTTTACGTGCTATTAATTTGTTATCTACTGCCATTATCTGCATTTTCTGCCGATCATAATAACCATAATAATCATAATAATATACGAACCACACCCTTAAAAGGCACTGTCGCCCTTACCTTTGATGATGGCCCTTCCCCTGTGTATACTCCTCAGATTTTAAACGTTTTAAAAAAATATCACGTTAAAGCCACTTTCTTTATGGTAGGAGTCAATGCACAAAAATACCCAGAAATGGTTAAACTTGTTTTAGCGGATGGTCACGCGATTAATAGTCATTCACTCACACATCCCCTGTTAACTAAATTAAATGATAAACAGCTTTATAACGAAGTAGCAGCGCCACAAAGAATTATTAATAATATTATTAGCCAAAAACCTGTGTGTTTGCGTTATCCCTTTGGCATGTCAAACGCGCATGTCAGAGAAGTGATTCGTTCAGAAGGTATTGTGCCAGTGCCGATGGGATTTAATTCGTTTGATTATAATCGCCCAGGGGTGCAAAAAATTGTCTCGTGGGTGCTTAAAAATGCGTATTCCGGGCAAGTGATTTTAATGCATGATGGCTATGACAAACGCCAGCAGACAGTCGATGCGTTGCCTCAAATTATCGAAGGAATTAAAAAGAAAGGGCTGGGGTTTAGTCAGATTTGTGTGGGTTAATGTCAGTAAGCGCAAAAAATGCTCCTGGAGGTTCTATCCTGACATCAAATCCACTCGCTCCCAGATTTCTGCGCGACCAAAAATAGGCAACCCAATGTAATTGCGTACATTGAGCTTGTTGCCACTATCCATAGTGCGAAGAGCACAGCTATAAGTTTTACCATTTTCAGGATTTAGCAAACGACCATTGGCCCACTGGTGTTGTTTTGGTTTTAATCCCGATAAAATGGTCATGCCGATGATAGGTTGATTGTATTGTATTCCTCGGCATGCTGAGCAACGTTGGATATAAGACTTGCTTTTTTTAGAAAACAACTTGACTACTTTTCCCATCAGCATTTGATTAGGTGCTTTCCAAATCTGCACGATACTTTTGGGTTTTCCTGTTGCTCTATCTATTATTTTCCAATAACCTTCTGGCGTATTGGTTGGTTCTATAGCATAAGCACCTATAAAACAAACACTGCAAACGAGTGTAAGTAAAATAGATAACAGAAAATGAGGCTGTTCCATGGCGATTTCTCCTAACTATACTATTTTTGTTTTACCTTCTTTTTTTAATAAAGCGGCTAAAATCGCCTGTGTGACATCTTCAACAGAACCCATTCCATCTATTTTGGTATAAATAGGCATTTTTCCTTGCTTAGCGGCTTCTCTATAATAGCTCACCAAAGGCTCTGTTTGTTTATGGTAAACCTCTAAACGTTTGCGAATAGTCTCTTCATAATCATCTGGGCGTTGAATAAGCGGTTCTTGCGTTAAATCATCGTGCCCCTCGATTTTAGGGGGTTGATGTTTGATATGATAAATACGGCCAGAGGCGGGATGTACCCGCCGCCCGCTTAAGCGGCTGATAAGTTCTGTATCCGGCACCTTAATTTCAATCACATCATCAAGATCAATATGATTGACTTTTAAGCTTTCTGCTTGCGGAATAGTGCGAGGGAATCCATCGAGCAGAAAACCAGTTTGACAATCTTCCTGTTGCAATCGTTCTTTAATGAGTTGAATCATGATGGCATCAGAAACTAACGCTCCCTCATTAATAATTTGCTTCACTTGATTCCCTAACGGGCTGCCAGCGCTGATAGCGGCGCGGAGAATGTCTCCTGTTGAGACTTGTGGAATATGAAATATTTCTGCTAATATCTTTGCTTGAGTTCCTTTTCCAACACCAGGACAACCGAGTAAAACTAAGCGCATTCATCATGCTCCATTGTGTGTATGACCAAATGTCTTTATTGTATTAAAAAACAGGTGGGAAAAGCCAGTGATTATTTCTGAACAGGTTATAGCCCTAATCCTATGAATAAAATAGTTTTTATTTCAGATTTGCATTTAGATGAAAGCCATCCTGATATGCCGGCTTTGTTTTTAAAATTTTTAGCTCATACAACGCAAGATACAGATGCGTTGTATATTTTGGGTGATTTTTTTGAAACGTGGATAGGTGATGACAATCTCTCGCCTTTTAACCAATCCATTATATTTGCCTTAAAAACCGCAACCGAGAAAGGTTTACCGATTTACATTATGCACGGCAATCGTGATTTTTTATTAGGTAAAAAATTCATGCAAATGACGGGGTGCCAATTATTACCTGATGAGCAGGTCATTCATCTCTTTGGCTCCCCTACTCTACTGATGCACGGCGATACGCTCTGTACACACGATATTGCCTATTTAAAATTTCGTAAAAAAGCGCGTTGTTGGCTAATACAAAAATTATTTTTATTAAAATCCTTAAAAAAACGTTTGGCGATTGCGGCACGTTACAGACAAGCAAGCCAAATGCATATCGCAACACTTTCAGAAAATATTATGGATGTCACACAAACTGAAGTAGAACGGATGATGCAAAAATATAAAGTGCAGCATTTAATCCACGGTCATACCCATCGAGAAGCAGTCCATTCATTTCAACTTAATCATCAACCTGCGACCCGCACTGTCTTAGGGGCGTGGCATGGCCGTGGGAGCGCTTTGGTTTGTGAAGCGGATGGGAAGAGAGAATTAGTTGCTATTTAGGTGTCAATTCTTTTTTTTCGGATATTTCTCATAGGAACTAATCCAATAGTAAGATGGTATCCGAGTGCCGTTGCAAATTTCGCAATAGTTAAAAGGGATGGAAAATGTCGGATATCAGAATTGCCTGCTTCAAGACGAGAAATAGCGGGTTTCTGAGTATGAAGTAATTTTGCTACATCTTGCTGAGTCATTTTGCGTTTTTTCCTAGCCTTTTTTAAGGCCATTGATAATTCAATTTGAATTTTAGTTGCTTCATATATAGCACGTGTTTCTGGATTAGCTAGTGCTTCAGAACGTAGTTTATCATGTGTGTAGACGGGTTTATATGCCATAATTTTTTACCTCTTTCATTCGTTTTTGCGCCAAATCCAATTCTTTTTTTGGGGTTTTCTCTGTCTTTTTAGTAAAAATATGCAATATCACAATAGTATTATTTTTAATAGTGCAAAAAAATCCGCGAGCAATTCCTGCTTGTCCTTTAGCACGTATTTCAAACAATCCTTTTCCCATCGCTTTTGTGAAAGGCATTCCCAAATTTGCACCCCGTTCAAGTATCATATCAATAATAGCTAAATATTTTGCTTTAATACTTTTCTCAAGTTGCCAAACATTTTTTTCTACAGATTCATTATAGTAAGCAACTTTCCATTTCATGCGTTTTCTATAACCTAACATTATTATAAAAATAGAGGTTAACAAATTTATTAACTTTTTGCAAGGCAAATATCAGATCATAGGAGCGTTTTTATTCCTGAAGCGGGGGGGGAAAGAAATTTAATTAGTATTTAAAACAGCAAGTTAGAAAATTAAAAGAGAAGAGACAATAGAAAAACTAACCACGAAGCTTTAAAGCACCGCACAGATGGCATTGAATAACCGCGCCTACGCTAATCATCAGCCAGGCAACTTCAATCACCCCAGAGGGTGTATTCCAGTGGAACATCACTAAATATAAAATGGCGCAAGTCCCTTACTTGACATATATAGGCCACTGGCCTACTATTAAAAAATGAGCAATCTAATAATAAAAATGACGCCTGCTTTTGAAAAAAAGGCAAATAAACTTTTAACAGAAGAAGCATTAGAAGATTTATTAGATTACATTTCAAAAAATCCAGAGAAAGGTGATTCTATTTCTGGAACAAATGGAGTAAGAAAATTACGCTGGAAAACAGGAAAAAATGATAAGGGTAAAAGTGGAGGGGTAAGAGTACTCTATCATTATTCAAAATATGTATTAATCTTGCTTATTACTCTTTATAGCAAGTCAGAAAAAGATAATGTAAATCAGCGCGAACGTAATGAATTAAAACGCACTATCCCGTTATTAGTTTCGAAGTATTTAGAGGATATATGATATGAAAGAGAAATCATTAGGACATGAGTTGGTTGAAGCAGTAAAAGAAGCCCTTTCTAGTAAAGAAAGAGGAAAAACCGTACGTCCAAAAATTGATATTGTGTCTATTCGAAAAAAACTTAAGATGACTCAAATACAATTTTCCAGGCAATACCATATTAAATTAGAAACATTAAGAAATTGGGAACAAGAAAAAAGGATACCTGATACTACTACCTTAGCCTATTTGACTTGCATTACCAAGCGACCAAAACTTATTAGAGAAATACTCAAGTAACGTCAGTATTGTCTAGGCGCATCTTCACTTATTAAAATAGCGAAAACGCAACTTGGTATGTTCCCTCTGCCATGAAGTTGAGAAAAAAATTAAAAAATAGGATTTTTTCATGACAGGAAATAACACTCACCGCTTCCTTAGAATCTGAACAACTGCGCCTACGCTAATCATCAGCCAGGCGACTTCAATCACGACAGACGGTGTGTTCCAGTGGAACATCAAAGAATATAAAATGCCGCAAGCGCCGATCATGTTACATAATTGATAAAGAAGAGAATTGGAACTTAAACGTTTTATAGTTAATAAAAAATAAACGCTTAGCTGTAACACAACGCCGATTAAACCTACTGTATCTGACATTGCTTTAAGTGTGTCATACATAATGTAAAGCCTCTTTTAAAATTTTAGTATCTGCGCCTGGTTTATGAGCATTTTCGCTGATATATCGGCGCCAATTTCTAGCGCCTGCCTGCCCTTGAAATAAACCTAGAATATGCCGTGTAATCATTGTTAACTTTACTTTATCTGCTAACTGCTTTTCTATATAGGGAATGAATTTTTCTATAATAGCATGGCGTGTAGTTATATCGCTGCCAAAATATTGTTTTTCGATTTCAGCTAAAAAATAAGGGTTTGAGTAGGCTTCGCGTCCTATCATCACGCCGTCTACAGATTGCAAGTGTTCTTCAATATCAGGTAACGCATTAATTCCACCGTTGATGATAATGATTAATTGAGGAAAATCTTGTTTAATTTTTCTTACGATATCATATCGTAAAGGGGGGATTTGGCGATTTTGTTTGGGGCTTAAACCTGTGAGCCAAGCTTTCCGGGCATGAATAATAAAAATTTTGCAGCCTGCGCTCGCAACTATTTTAATAAATTGCTGTAATTCTTCGTAAGAATCATTATGGTCTACCCCAATACGGCATTTTACTGTGATTGGAATAGTCACTGCTTGACACATTGCGGAAACACATTCAGCGACTAATACTGGATTGAGCATTAAGCATGCTCCAAATTGGCCTGATTTTACTCGATCACTGGGGCATCCTATGTTGATATTCATTTCATCATACCCTAATCTCTCGCCTAGCTTTGCGCAATGTGCTAATTGAGCAGGATCATTACCGCCAAGTTGTAATGCAATAGGATGCTCGAAAGGGTCAAAGGCAAGCAAGCGTTGGTAATCTCCGTGGATGAGTGCCTGGGTGGTTATCATTTCAGTGTAGAGTAATACATGCGGCGCTAATAAACGTAAAAAATACCGATCATGCTTATCAGTACAATCCATCATAGGCGCGACTGAAATTAATCTATTCACGCTGTGCATTCACCTAAACTATGTATTGATTTAATGCTGCTCCATTGCTTGCACCCTGGGCATTGCCAATGCAATGTTTTGCCTGAAAAACCACAAGAAAAACAACGGTAATCAGGTTTATCAGCTAATAATTTTGTCATTAAATTCTGCAAAATCAGCAAATCTTCACGCGCACGTCCAACTGTATTGGATTGATATAAGCTAATGAATAAATGTAGTCCGCGAACAGATGGATAACGGCGCACATAGTCGGCAACGAAATTTGCTGCGATTTTATCCCCTTTCCAACGACGAATGCGTTCAGATAAAATTAATACCACAGGAACGCGAGGATATTTTTTCAGAATTTTCATTAAATATTTTACTAATTTTTCTTCTTCATTCAGTGCTTCATAGCAAGAGGCGAGTGCATCAATTGCTTCAGAAAGATAATCAGGATTTTGATCTTTCACACGTTTTAAATTCCATAAAGCAGATTTATAATCTTTGTTTGTCATATCAAGCTGCGCTTGTAATAAGCTCGCCCGCACACACTGAGGATCTCCATTTAATGCATTTTTGAGATAGTTATTTGCTGATGTGAAGTCTTTATTTGCCAGGCTTATTTCTGCTAATTCACAATAATAATGGGCAATGACAGGCTGCATATTTTTTTTTGTGGCAGTTTGTAGTTGATAGGCGGTCGAAATTGCGTTTTCCCATACTTTTTCCTGGCAATAAATATCTAATAAAGCACACAGGGCGGGAATAGTGTATTCTTTTACACCTACTACTTCTAAAAAAATTTTTTCTGCGCGGTCTAATACGCCCGCGCTCAAATAATCTTGTCCTAATTCAAATAACGATTGTTCTCTATAGGCAGTATCCAAATTCGGGCGCGCAATTAAATTTTGATGAATACGAATGGCGCGATCGACTTCTCCACGACGACGAAATAATTTTCCAACTGCTAGATGGGTTTCAATGGTATCGCTATCCACTTCAAGCATTTTAATAAAAACATCGACTGCCTTATCGGGTTCTTCGTTGAGCAAGAAATTTAAACCTACCAGATAGTCTCGTGGTAAGTTAAGTCGTTGCTCAAGAAATCGCTTATGGCGCGCTTGGTAAACGAGATGCCAGGCACTTGCAAATGCAACGAAAATTAATAAAATCCAAACAGTGCTCATTGTTTTTTATCCTGCAGTTGTTTCTTAAAAAAAACGGCATCAACAATAAATGCTGATGCCGTTTTTATTATTAACTGCTATATTCTAAATCAATAGAGGTAGCAGTATTATTTCTTAAGCATCGCCCTGATCCATTTTCGCTTTAAATAAATCACCTAATGTCGTTTTCATTGACGTATCGGCACCGTCCGGCTCTTTGCCTTTATCCTTTTTCTTGCTGGCAGAGGGACGTTGCTTCTTCGATGCTGTTGCCGCCATAGGCGCTTCTTTATTTTTCATAGAAAGTGTAATCATTTGCGTCTTACGGTCAGTACCCATAATCCTCGCTTCAATGACATCACCGACTGTGAGTTTAGTGCGTGCGTCTTCCACTTTTTCTGCTGAAATTTCAGAGGCGCGTATAGTGCCAAATACACCTTCTGCTAATTCAACCGTTGCTAGCTTAGCATCGAGTTCAGTGACTTTACCTGATACAACGCTTCCTTTTTCGTATGCATTCAGGTAATTTGCAATAGGATCATCTGCTAATTGTTTCAGTCCAAGCGAAATACGCTCACGTTCTGCATCAATCGCTAAAATCACTGTATTTAACTCATCGCCTTTTTGATATTTGCGAATAGCTTCTTCCGCTGCGCCTTCATTCCAGGAAATATCAGACAAATGAATAAGACCATCTATTGCGCCATCTAAACCAATAAAAATTCCAAAATCAGTAATTGATTTAATTTTACCGCTAATTTTATCACCTTTTTGATGATTAGCTGCGAAAGTCTCCCAGGGATTTTGCGTGCATTGCTTGAGTCCAAGAGAAATACGACGACGTTCAACATTAATATCCAATACAATCACTTCCACTTCCTGGCCTAAATGCACTACTTTATTAGGGTTAACATTTTTATTAGTCCAATCCATTTCAGAGACGTGCACTAAACCTTCAATACCTTTTTCAATTCCAACGAAACAACCATAATCAGTAATATTAGTGATGCGTCCCGACACACGTTGTCCGACCGGATGGCGTACTGCAATATTAGCCCAGGGGTCATCGCCTAATTGTTTTAAACCTAAGGAGACACGGGCGCTGCTGCGATCAAATTTCAATATTTTTACTTTTATTTCATCGCCAATGGATAAGAGTTGACTGGGGTGTGTCAGGCGGTCGTATGAGATATCTGTGATATGTAATAAACCATCTATACCACCCAGATCAATAAACGCGCCATAATCTGTTAAATTTTTAACAGTGCCTGTGATAATATCGCCTTCATGCAGGTTTTCAAGTAATGCTTCACGCTCTACACTATTTTCTGCTTCCATCGCAGAACGACGTGATACAACGATATTATTGCGTTTAGCATCTATCTTAATCACTTTAAAATCAAATTCTTTACCGAGTAAGTCATCGGGGTTACGTATAGGTTTGACGTCAACCAATGAGCCTGGCAAGAAAGCACGAATATCTTTAATTTCAACGGTGAAACCACCTTTGACGCGACCTTGAATGATGCCACGTACATTTTCTTTTTTCTCATAAGCTTTTTCGAGTACGCCCCAAGACTCATATCGTTTTGCGCGCTCGCGTGACAAACGCGTTACACCAAAGCCATCTTCAATTGCTTCTAATGCCACTTGTACTTCATCATCTACCGCGACTTCAAGAGTGCCATGCTCATCTTGAAATTGAGCAATAGGAATAGTCGATTCAGATTTTAAACCTGCACTGACCCAGACAAAACCACCTTCAATACGCGTTATTTTACCAACAATAATCGCACCAGGCAGCATCGGGGTTTCATTAAGACTTTCTTCAAATAATTGCGCAAAACTTTCGGTCATACTGTATCCTAGATCATTTAGATCTGTATTAATTACTTATCAGTTAATTTACAAAACGATACGCGGAAATCATGATTTAATGGGTTCCAGCGTTCGCGCCTATTTTTACCTTACTGCTTTTTTGCTTTTTCTAAAGCCCTCATCACACGCTCAACGACTTCTTCAATCGTCAAAGGATCTGTATTAATTAACACAGCATCCAGGGCGGGTTTCAAAGGAGCCACCGCACGCTCCTGATCTCGTCTGTCACGTTCACGGAGTTCCTCTGTGAGGGCAGCAAGGTTAACATGAATACCTTTCATATTCAACTGATTGTAGCGCCGCCTGGCTCGTTCTTCAGGGCTTGCAGTTAGGAAGATTTTGACCTCCGCATCCGGAAATACGACTGTTCCCATATCGCGACCATCTGCGACCAGCCCAGGCATCTTTTGAAAAGCTCTTTGACGGCTTAATAAGGCTGTACGTACGCCTGGGAAAACGCTGGCTTTAGAGGCGGAATTACCTATTTTTTCAGTACGAATGAGGTCTGTTATTTCTTGCCCTTCAAACAGAATAGCCTCTGATGAAAATAGAATATCTAACTGCTCGGCCAATGTGGTTAAAGCAGCTTCATCCTCTAACAAGATTCCATGTTTTTCTGCAGCAAATGCTAACACGCGGTACAATACGCCACTGTCCAGAAAGTTCCAACCTAGCTTTTTTGCTATACAGTGTGTAATGGTTCCTTTTCCTGTGCCACTCGCTCCATCAATCGTGATGACTGGTGCTTTGCGTTTCGTCACTCCCCTCTCCGTTCTCATTTTCATTTTCATTTAAGGTAGCGATTTTTTCTAAACTCACTAATGATTCATCATTAGCTAAACTAATCAGACGAACACCTTGGGTATTACGTCCAATCACAGAAATTTCAGTCACAGGTACACGCACTAAAGTTCCTTTATTACTAATTAACATCACTTCATCTTCTGTACGAGCTTGTACTGCACCAATCACTTGGCCATTACGTTCATTCACTTGAATTGAAATAACACCTTGTCCACCACGACTTGTCGTGCGGTAATCATTGACGGCCGTGCGTTTTCCATAGCCATTTTCAGTTGCTGTTAAAATATCACCTTCAGGCGCAATCACGACTAATGAAATAACTTTTTGTCCAGGTTGTAATCTCACGCCGCGTACACCTCGCGCTGATCTTCCCATGCAACGCACTTTTTCTTCTGAAAAACGATTTGCTTTTCCAGTATTCGTAAACAGCATCACTTCACTTTTACCCGTTGTAACGCTTACGCCAATCAAATGATCATTTTCAGATAATTCCAGTGCAATTAAACCACTGGAACGAGGTCTTGCAAATGCGGTTAACATGACTTTTTTAACTGTGCCGTTTTGGGTTGCCATAAAAACAAAACGGTCTTCATGGTATTCCCGTATCGGTAAAATAGCACTGATTTTTTCGTCTTCTATTAATGGCAGCAAATTAACAATAGGTTTACCACGTGCATTTCGACTCGCTTGTGGTAATTGATGTACTTTAAGCCAATATACTTTACCGCAATTAGAAAAACATAAAATCGTGTCGTGCATACTTGCAATAAGTACTTGCTCAATAAAATCTTCTTCTTTTACATTTGTTGCTGATTTACCTTTGCCACCTCGACGCTGCGCTTGATAGAGTGCAATGGGTTGCGATTTCACATAACCTTCATGCGATAATGTAACGACCACTGTTTCGTCAAGCACTAAATCTTCTATACTGAAATCACCTTCGCTATCTGTGATTTCAGTACGGCGCGTATCGCTGAACTGTGTTTTAATCTGCAATAACTCTGTACGAATCACTTCCATTAAACGCTCTGGATTAGCCAAAATTCCATTTAATTCTGTGATTAATAGTTGCAATTCTTTATGCTCAGCAATAATTTTATCTTGTTCTAGCCCTGTCAAACGATGCAAACGCATTTCTAAAATAGATTGTGCTTGTTCGGGTGAAAGGTAATAGCCGCCATCCTTCGCTAATCCATAAGGAGATTCCGCATCTGTATGCGTTAAAAGGGTGATAATGTCAGTAGAGTGCCAGGCACGTTTTAATAATAGTGCTTTTGCTTCAGCAGAATCTTTGGCTTTTTTAATGAGCGCAATCATTTCATCAATATTTGCCAATGCAATGGATAAGCCTTCCAAAATATGCGCCCGTTCATTAGCTTTACGTAAATCAAACATAGTGCGACGTGTTACGACTTCGCGCCGATGTCGTATGAACGCTTCGATTAATTCTCGAATATTAAATAGTTTGGGTTGACCGTTAATCAACGCAACCATATTAATGCCAAATGCACTTTGTAACTGCGTCTGCATGAATAAATTATTTAAAATGACTTCTGCATTTTCGCCACGGCGTACCTCTATAACCACGCGCATGCCTTCTTTGTCTGATTCATCACGTAATCCGGATATGCCTTCCAATTTTTTCTCTTTTACTAATTCGGCGATACGTTCTATTAATCGCGCTTTATTCACTTGGTAAGGCAATTCGGTGACGATAATTTTTTCTTTATTATTCTTTGCATCCGTTTCAATATGTGTTTTTGCGCGAATATCAACACGCCCGCGTCCGGTTCGATAACCCGCAAGAATACCACCACGGCCATGAATAATGCCGCCTGTTGGGAAATCAGGACCTGGGATATGCTGCATGATTTCTTGAATAGTAATAGAAGGGTTTTCTATCATCGCTAAACACGCATCAATGGCTTCCCCTAAATTATGAGGAGGAATATTCGTTGCCATGCCTACGGCTATACCGGATGAGCCATTGACTAATAGATTCGGTATTTGAGTAGGTAATACCGCAGGTTCCATTTCGGTTTCATCATAGTTAGGCGAAAAATCAACGGTTTCTTTTTCAAGGTCGGCAAGTAAAGAATGTGCAAAACGCGACATACGTATTTCGGTATAACGCGAAGCGGCGGCGGAATCACCATCGACAGAACCGAAGTTTCCTTGCCCATCAATAATCAGGTAACGCATACTGAAGGGCTGTGCCATGCGTACAATCGTGTCATAAATAGCCATGTCGCCATGCGGATGGTATTTACCCATGACGTCACCGACAATACGAGCCGATTTTTTGTGGGGTTTATTAAAGTCATTGCCTAGCTCATTCATCGCAAATAAAACGCGCCGATGAACGGGTTTTAAACCATCTCGCACATCTGGCAATGCGCGCCCTACGATAACACTCATCGCATAAGCTAAATAAGACTGCTTTAATTCATCTTCCAGGTTGATTTTTTGTATTTCTTTCGCAAAAGGGGTGTCCATAAGGCTTTATTTTGATCCTAATCAGTTATTGTGCCTCATTCTACCATTTTTATGAGCCATTCCGCAGTGGTTTTTTATGTTTTTATTGCTTAATCTCTCTAAAAAACGATAATAGTCTCATGCAAAAATCATGGCCAGACCCACTCAGTAGTGATCATTCTAACCTTCCTCTCTTTGGATTTCTCAAAGTAGAAGGTGTGGATGCTAAAAAATTTCTACAAGGACAGCTCACTTGCAATATGGAAGAAGTCCTTCCTTCCCAAGTGCATCTGGGTGCGCATTGCAATCCCCAAGGGCGAATCATTAGCCTATTTCGGTTGTTTTTTTATCAAGATGCGTATTATTTGCAAATGCCTCAAGTCATGGTCTCCCTAGCGCTCCAGGCTTTTAAAAAATACGCAGTGTTTTTTAAAGTCTCTTTAAGCGATTCGATTAATGAATTTCCCTCTGTAGGGTATAACACGGAGTTATTATCACGTGCTCAGTCAAACGGTATTTATCCCACTATTTACCCTGAAACTAGTGAGAAATTTTTGCCGCATGAATTGGGACTACAACATACCCCTGCGATTAGTTTTAATAAAGGCTGCTATACAGGTCAGGAAATTATCGCGCGTATGCACTATCGCGGAAAATTAAAAAATCAGTTATGTCGTGGTTCTGTTCATTCAGAACAGCCCCCTCAGCGCGGGGGAAATATTTATGATGAAGCAGGTGTTATGGGAACACTTGTTGATTATTATAAAAAAAATAATAATATGTATGAAATACAAATTATAATGACAATAGATAAGTTAACGCATTTATTTCTTGATGAAAACAGACAGGTAGGTATATGCCCCAAAAATTAACGATTGTACTCGCTCAACTGAATCTTTTGGTGGGCGATATTCAAGGAAATTTAAACAAACTGATAGGTGCTGCAAAATCAGCTCGTGATGAATTCGCTGCGGATATTATTGTTTTTCCTGAGCTTAGCATTACAGGTTATCCGCCTGAAGATTTATTACTACGCAAAGCATTTTTAAATGCGGCGACAGAGGCTTTATATACATTCAAAGAACAAGTACATGATATTCATTGCGTCATTGGGCATCCTTATGCAAGCGAACAAGGATTATTTAACGCTTGTTCTGTTTTATATAATGGGGATATTTTAGGGCGTTATTCAAAACAATATCTACCGAATTATGGTGTGTTTGATGAACGTCGTTATTTTAATGCAGGCTCAACACCCTGCGTTATCCCTATTTTAGGTGTGCCTGTGGGTATTGTTATTTGCGAAGATGTATGGTTTGAAGCCCCCGTTAGACAAGCGGCCCAACACGGCGCGCGTTTAATTTTGTCACCTAACGCGTCTCCCTATACGCTGAGTAAACACGATCAACGCGTTATAACATTATCAAAACGTACCTCGGAAAATAACTTACCTATTGTCTATGCCAATTGTGTCGGTGGCCAAGATGAATTGGTGTTTGATGGTGGTTCTATGGTCATGGATGCGACTGGAAAAATTTGTCAGCACGCAGGATTTTTTAATGAAATATTGATGCCTGTGACAATTGACATCACTCAAACGCCTGGCGAGATAGCAAGTACGCCTTTTGTATTACCTGATAGAGATGCTCAAATATATCAAGCGCTGGTTTTAGGCGTGCGTGATTATGTGAATAAAAATCATTTTCCAGGGGCTTTAATAGGCGTATCAGGCGGCATTGATTCTGCATTGACATTAGCGATAGCGGTGGATGCGCTCGGCAAAGAAAATGTCACTGCAATCATTATTCCTTCACGTTATACATCAGACATGAGCATGGAAGATGGCATGGCGCTTGTCAAAAATGCAGGTGTTAATTATGAAATTATTTCTTTAGAACCAACCCTGAACAGTCTAAAAGATTCGCTCGTATCTCATTTTATGAGTGAGGAAACTGGAACCACTCAGCAAAATTTTCAAGCGCGATGTCGTGGTATTATTATGATGGCATTCTCAAATCAAACAGGCCGCATAGTCCTCACGACAGGTAATCGCAGTGAAATGGCAGTGGGCTACGCCACTCTTTATGGTGATATGGCAGGTGGCCTTGCTGTACTGAAAGATGTGCCAAAAACATTGGTTTATCGCTTAGCCAAATATCGTAATCAAATTGATTTTATCATTCCAGAACGAATTATAACTCGCGCACCTTCCGCAGAATTAATACCTGATCAAAAAGATGAAGATACTCTTCCGCCCTATTCCATTTTAGATAAAATTTTAGAGTTTTATATTGATAAAGAATATGGCGTTGATGACATTGTTGCCCAGGGATTCGATCAAGAAACTGTTTTGAAAGTCGTTCATTTAATTCATACCAGTGAATATAAAAGACGACAATCTGCTATCGGTATCCGAATTAATCATAAGGCGTTTGGTAAGGATAGACGTTATCCGATTACATCGGGTTTTGATGTATAACCGATAAAAATATTCTTTTTTTTATCATGGAACTTTTCTTAAAAAACACTCTGCAAAAAATCATAGCGCCAATACCTGACGGAGTCCACCACTAATCAAATCCATTTCATGAGAAGACAACTCACCTTCAAAATGAATAAACCGCTTTTTATCGAGAGCGCGAATTTGGTCTAAGATAGCACAGACCATAGAATTATTAACATAGACTTTAATACTTAAACCAGCTATTTCTTTGGTTTGAGTGGAGAGAGGCACAGCTATAAGAGTGCTACGTGCGCGGTTAATGGGAGTAGCCCCTACCAGTATCCAAGGACGCGTTTTTTTCTGTTCATGGCCTTGTACTTGATGTTCCTCTACTAAATATACTTCACCTCTTTGATACTTAAATATATTTTTAGACATCCTTTAAGCCATCTCTTCCAAAATCTTTATCCCATATCTCCATTTCTTTTTTTAATCCAGAACTTTCCTCTAACTTTTTAGCAGAAAGATAGAGATTCTGTTCACGAGCACTAATTTCTTTCTTAAGAAAAACAGCAATAATTTTACTGCGCTCTCTTGGAGGAATTAACGCCTTCATTTGAGAAACTAATTGATTTGGTAAAGAAAACATCACTTTTACTGTCATGATTTAACCCTCCTGTTATTATAGATTATAGAGTATAGCTTATATAAAGTCTATAAGTGACCGCTTAAAAAACTCGTTTAGAATCAACATATCATGTTTTTTGCCACCAGAGCCTGTAAATACTGTTCCAGGGTACACATGCCTTTTTCTTTTCCTGTCTGAATAGTCGAATACATTTGTGCGATTTTATCTTCACGAATCAAATGGCGTATGGCAGGTGTGCCTATCATAATTTCAAACGCAGCGACTCTGCCTCCTGTTATTTTTTTAATTAATTTTTGATAAATGACTGCCTGGAGTGATTCGGAGATTCTATTTCTCATCGCATTTTTTTCACCCTCAGGGAATGCATCCACTATGCGATTGACTGCTTGCGCGGCGGAGCGGGTATGTAGCGTTGCCATCACTAAGTGGCCTGTTTCTGCTGCGGTTAATGCAAGGCGGATCGTTTCGAGGTCGCGTAACTCACCGACTAAAATCACATCAGGGTCTTCTCGTAATGCTGAACGCAATGCTTGGCTAAACCCATGCGTGTCTCTATAAACCTCTCTTTGATTAATCAGACTTTTCTTGCTTTTATGCTTGAATTCAATCGGGTCTTCAATAGTAATAATATGTAAGGCTTTTTGTGTATTGATATAATTAATCATTGCAGCCAATGTGGTGCTTTTACCACTGCCTGTTGCGCCTGTCACTAAAACCAATCCATTCGATAATTCCATTAATTCTTTAAAAATGAGAGGCATTTCTAACACTTCTAATGTTGGCATTTCTGAGGGAATAACTCGAAAAACAGCCGCTACGCCATTCGCTTCTTGAAATACATTCACTCTAAAGTCTGAAATATCAGGTACGCTGATTGCAAAATCCAGTTCCAGATTTTTTTCAAATAAATCTCGTTGTTCTTGTGTCATGACGCTATAAATAAGCGCGCGTGTTTTCTGTGCATGAAGCGTTGGGACATCTTGGATAATAGCGAGATCACCCTGGATACGTAGCATAGGGGGCATCTCAGGTGAGAGATGCAAATCAGATGCGTGTTGTTTCACGCTTAATGCTAATAATGAATTGATTTCCATAGATTATACCCTATTTTGTGAGAACGTTTATTTAACTGTGTTATTCCCGCGAAGGCGGGAGCCTATTCTGCCCTGCAGCTAAACTGACCTTAGTAAAATAATTTCCCTTGACTGAGATAGATTTAGTTGCACGTCAAAATAGGTTCCCGCCTTCGCGGGAATGACAAGCTTGCACGGGAATGACACAGTTACATGAACATTCTCTGTTTTTTGTGTCTATTCAGAAACCTCGTGACTACTTACTATTGTATTTCCAAGCCAGTCAAACAATCACTAAAAACAGCATCAACTCCCCAAGAGAATAATTCATGCGCGCGTTCAGAAGTATTCACAGTATAAGCGAGCAATTTATAATTTTTTTCTTTAATGGCTTTGACTCTCGCTGGATTTAAAACATGATGATTAATATTAACAGTCACTGCCTGTATGCCTTCGCAAAAATCTTGCCAATCCGGACGCCATTCATCCATAAGTACGCTGAGTGATGCAGAGGGAAGAAGTTTTCTTGTTATTTTTAAAATGAGAGGGGAAAAACTTGATATTAACAAGGGTTGATGAGGTGTATTTATTTCAAGATTTCTTTTAAGGATATCTACAATACGCTGAACTGTTACTTCTTCATAGCCAGGTAAGGATTTGATTTCTAAATTAGCGGCGAGTTGTTGCTGCTGTAATAATTTCAAAACATCTTTTAGTAATGGGATACGTTCTTCTGAAAAATTAGGATGAAACCAACTGCCTGCATCTAGCGTTTTTAAATAATCATACGAGCAATCTATTACCCTCCCCTGGCTATTGGTTGTGCGGTCTAAAGTATCATCGTGTATGACAACGGCTTCACCGGTTGATGCGAGCATAACATCAAACTCGACCCAATTAAGCCCTGATTGTTTGGCTTTTAAAAAAGCGGCTAAAGTATTTTCGGGTGCTAGCGTACTAGCACCGCGATGAGCAATAATGGGTGGCATGAAGGATAATTGAGAAGCACTCATACGGTCATTAATCTATATATTTCATGTAAGTTCAATAGTTTTTCCAAGAGCTGTACTGGTTTTGAAGATATTTGATCTAAATAAACCATGATAAAATATTTTTTATCAGCTAAAGAACTAAGCTCGCGATTTCCTGGATATTTTTCAGGATAATGTGCGAGTAATGGAAAAAATACAGATTTTCCTATCACGTAACGTCCATCAGGCCCTTCTCCCATAGGTCTTAAACCCCATATATCCTGATAAGTTAAAACAATTTTTTCACGAGAAACATCGTTAGGGTTGGAATAGTTACCGAGATACATAAAGACATGCCCGCCTATATAAATAACTGTCATAAATCGGTGCGCATTTGCCATGCTTAAAGAATGTATCCGTTCCTCTAAAGTACGCGATGTTAAGTCAGTCGCATAGCCTAACATAATATTTGTATCGACTTGATCACTTGAGTGTCGGGGTAACCAAATGCCAAAAGGCGTATAAAGACTTTTTAATTCTGCGGAGCAATCATTATAAAATTCCGTAGGATTTTCTATATTTAGATTGCCCCATCCATAAGTCCTTCCTTTAAGATTATTAATAATTTTTATCACATTATTTCTTGTTGGGACTAAGGGCATCAAGATTGCATCTTTTTTTGATAAGTAAGCTTTTTTGATTGACGCTTGATGTGTATTATTATCCATGACAGGGATAATAATATGAAAGCCAGCCTTATCTTGCTTTGCTAATGGGAAAACACTGCCAATGTAGACTGTAAAGCGTTTCTGATGGGACTCTTCATCAATAATAGATAATGCACGCGCGTGATTCCTAGGGGCGGTAATTGCAACCAGGGATTGATTAGCCTTGGCTCTCCACTCAGTAACAAATTGATCACTGACTTTAGCAATACCTGTACTTTTCACCCAGGCAATAAAATCAGGTGTTAATACTAAATACCAATAATGATCTCTCGACTCTCCTAAAATATAAACAGGTGTTCCTGCCCACAATGCAGATGTTTGCAAATAGTCAAACGAATCTCCTTCGCCAGGCGAATTACAATCATGAAAGTAGTGATCCTCTGCAGGCAGAGCACGTGCGTTTAAATTTTGAATGGCGATTGCTTTGCCTTGCACAGTATTTTTTGAAGTAAATTGCGATAAATTGACTTGTATTTTTAATTGATTAATCCAATCATCTGGATAAATTTGATTGTTATTTTTATTTGTAGCATCACAAATACCTCGGCCTTGTAATTCGATTTTTTTAAGTGTTTTAACACAAGTCAGGAGTGGATGATTGGGCGAGGGGTCTTCGCATGTGTAATTTTTATCGTATTTTTCCAGTAGGGTTTGCTCTGCTATTCTTATATCTGAAGATTGTATGGTAGCGATATATTGATCGTTCCAGGGTGAGTGGGAACCGATATAATGATCTTTGAAATTTTTGAATTGTCTGTGTTGTACTGTTACAGTTAGAAGCGGTTTATTTAATTGAGTACTGGGTTTAATCCAATCTGTTATCGTTTGGCTGTAATGCTCTATAGGAAATGGATAACTCGCAGGAGGCGACTGGAAGGCATGGCTTGAAATACTATTAAAAAAAAGCAGGCTGACGAATAAATTTATTAATACTTTATTCTTTATATGCATTATTTTTAAAATCCATTTGCTAATTATTGTGACAGTAGTTTATTAGAAATAATGCAATTAATCTAGCTATTTCCCTGCAAAAGAAATCTATACCTCTCCTTGAGGACCATTGCGTTGTGATTGCTGTTTACTCTCCTCTTCGGCTGCTGAGCTGTGTTTACTACTGCGTTGGGAAAAAAGACTGCGGCCAGCATTGAATACTGAGCTGGGTGTTGATACCGCAGTACGTATAATCGCTTGCGCAGCAGGTTCAATTTTTGAAAGCGTATAATTGTAAGCAGTCTTGCAGTTTCTAGCGACCCATTTTAGCAGGTTAGTTATTTTTCCTTCAGTTGTATTTTCATTGGAACATTTAATAAGATTACTTATATTCTCTTCAAGTTCTCGAACGGTCGTACATTTGTCAAGTTTGTTTGATGCAAGAAAGGAGCCTGATGTAGGTACATCCACTAACCCAGACTCTACCTGTACTCTTACATTTTCAGGCATTTGAGTTTCTTTTTTTTCGATGAACTTCATCATAAGTTTAAAAAAGGCGCAGATAGTATTTGTCAGCCTACTTCTATCGTTGATATACTGTTCTATTTGTTTGTAATGAGATTGGATTTTATCTAATAATGCTTTATTATGTTCGTTAGCCGCTTGAAGCTGTTCTTCTATCAATATTAGTTGTTCTGGGAAGATAGAATCAGTAAAATCAATATTTTCGTCTATTTCATAATGGACGGTTTTATATTCTTCTTGTTCATCCTCCTCAATACTTCCTTCGTAAGTTATCGGAGTATTTTCCTCCTCTTCATCATCCTTGTCATTCTTTTCTAACTTATCTTGCTTAATCTCGTCTATCTCAGGCGATACTGCAATACTGTCTGTATGAGATGATAAAGCCCTTGCAAGGTTGATAGATAATGCTTCGAGTTTTTTATTTTTCTCTTTTAATTGAATCAAATGGCGTTCAACGTTAGCATCTAAGGTTTTTTTCTCTTCCTCAGTAAGGAAATTAGGATTATTTAAAAGATAGTTCCTAAGTGTAAGAAATTCTTTTACAGGTAGAATACAATCAGTTGACTTTAAAAGTAGAAATTTAGAAACAGCCAAGATATTTTCTTTATCGAATGCAAGAATATTAGAATCGTTACCTTCCTCAGGAAACTTTGTCTTTATTTTACTTCCTTGATAGACCAAGAATTTCTCTGCATCTTCTCTGGTCGCAAATCTAAATTTAATATATCGGGTTCCTCTTGATTCTTCTAGCATAATTTCAAAACCAGGTACTACAGAATCTTCTGGGTATTGTACCTTTTTATTATCAGCACTTAACATATAACCTCCTTCACCTTAATCACTTGAGTACGCTCATAGATTAGGTATAGACTATGCAGAAAATTTTTCCATGTTGGCCTAAATATTTAATTTAACCTTTTGATTTTATAAAATTTTTTATAAAGAACCCGCAGCTATGCCTGAAATCAGTCCATTCCACATATACTTTTTTAGCAGGTCAGCAAATTAACCCTCGCGGAACGAGGTTAAACAATCAAAATTAACTTTTTTATTGAGAATGTTCATTTAACTGTGTCATTCCCGCGAAGGCGGGAACCCATTTTGA
>JBEPVM010000024.1:0-27020 GCA_041690995.1 Gammaproteobacteria bacterium
GTGCAGGCATTAGCTTAAGTGGTGTGACAGGCGGCGCTCACAGCTTGACGTTGACCGACAGCAGCACCTCTACATTAGGCGGAGCCATTACAGGGGTCACTAACTTACAAACCACTGCAGTTAACTTAAATAACGGTAACGTCACCACCACGGGTACACAATCCTATGGCGCTGCAACATTAGGCGCGGATACAATATTGAGTGGTGCAGGCATTAGCTTAAGTGGTGTGACAGGCGGCGCTCACAGCTTGACGTTGACTGACAGCAGCACCTCTACGTTAGGCGGAGCAATTACAGGCGTTACTACCTTACAAACCAATGCTGTTACTCTTAACAATGGCACGATCACCACAACAGGCGCTCAAACTTATAATGGTACCGTTAGCCTGAATGCGCCTGCTTTTTTAACTTCTAACACAAACGATATTACCTTGAATGATGCGCTCATAGGCGGTACACAATCGTTGACGCTTGCTGGCGGTGCTAGCGGCAATCACGTGTTTACATTGAATGACATTACATCACTTGGAACACTGACTGTGAATGGAAATTCTGCAGTGACAAATACACTGGCATTATTAACAGGCAATGGAACGAATACATGGACAGTGACCAACAATGGCGGCAGTGGTGGTAGCAACGGTACGATTGCTGCAAACAATATGACTAGCGGAGGATTTAACAATATTCAAAACCTGACAGGCGGGACTGCTACTAATAATTTCATCTTTAATAATGGCGCAGCGATTAGCGGCGATATAACAGGCGGGGGCAGTGGTGCGAATAATACATTAAATTTCAGTAGTTATGTGACACCGGTGACAATAAGTCTATCAGTTCCTCCGAGTGGCAATGAATTTAGAGCGGGCGTTGTTGTGGATAGCACCAGTGCCCCTATTGTCAACTCGTTTGCGCAAATCGGCAGTGTTGTAGGATCTGGCGCAGGACAAAGTATCTTGGTTGTTCCTAATAAAGTAGATGTAGTGATTACTTATACGAATCCAGCGCAGACAGCAGGTTATATTAATGATCCATTTTTCTTCTCGAACACGTTAGTGCAATATACACCACCAACGCCTCCTCCTCCTCCTTCTGATATATCAGTTGTGAACTCGCAGGAATTCGCAGCGATTGTAGGGGTTGCATCACCGACTATCTTCGCATCTACCCCTACCTCTTCAGATTCAGATTCTTCCAATAATGAAGAGAACGCGGCTGCTGCTGTTGATGTAGCATCAGTCACTAATCCTGTTACTCTCAATCTGAATGAAATAACGCAACAGCAAGTATCAATAGATACTCAGCTTTCTAAGGCGCTGACAGTCGGTTGTTTCTAAATGCAATAATCAGGCGCCTAAATAAAAAATAGCATAAAATATGCTCAATCTTTTGCTTATTTATTTTAAGTGTGTTAGTATTTTGCTCATTAAATAACCCTCCTAAAAAGAGGTAGTAATGATGGCAAGAGATCGAGGAATGGTTCATGAAGAGGAGATAGCTTTTGCGTTTATGAGCGCACAAGAACAGGAATATAAACGAATTGAAGAACGGAATAAAAGAGGGAAAAAATATAAGGATAATCTATTTTATGCGCCAGCAGACAATATGAGATTTCCATGCATAGCGCTGGGTGCTGTCCAGGGTGGTCTTTTTGCTCAGAGTATTTCTCTAAAAGCTGTGAGTGTTGCAGCAATGGGTGTGACAATACCAGGTTGGATGATAGGTGCTTTGACAGGTTGTGTGGTAGCGTGCTTGCTGTTAGCGGTATTAAATTATTGTAATAGACGGCCTACTAATACTTATACCCCCGCTGAGGCTATTGCTCAGCGCCGAGGACAACCCTTATAAATTGATTGATAGATTGCAGTAAAAAATCAAAATCAGGATTGAACATTAATCGCTGATAATGATGTTGTGATAAGCCAAGTTTAAATAAAAATTCATTAAAAGAAATCTGTAAAGGATTAAATTCGCCATAGAAGGTCTGATTACAATTATTTTTTTCGCCATAATGCAAATTGCTGGGTGAAATTGGTAAAGCAAGATGTGAGAAACCGCGAATATATTTCTCAGGATAAATAGAAGAACGTAAAGTAATACGTAGATCGCTAATATTGGTTTTTATATTACTATATAAAATCAAATGGTTTTTAGGATGGGTTTGCCGTTTGAAATAATCCAATGTTGTACGACTACAAACCGTATTATCTTCTCGGCTAAGCGCAAATAATAATGGCAATGTTGAGGATTTTTCTTTTTTGATAGCCTGCGTTAGACGATAGACTTGGTAGATGGCATTAAAAGGAATAGAACGATATCTTGCATAATCAGACGTTTCATTTTTATCTCGATGGAACCATAGAGTTCGTGGAAAGATTTGACTTAAACCTGCGAATGCAGAATAAATTTTTAAGACGGGCGACAGCAGTATAATGCCTGCAATATTGACCTGATTTTGTAAAGTATATAATAACGCAACACTTGCGCCTGTCGAAAAACCTATTAAAAAAATATGTTTCACTTCTTTCGCGAGGGAAGTAATTCCATAATGTATGGCTTGCAGCCATTGATGATAATCTGTATTTAACAAAGCCCCTGGCACAGTAGTATGGCCTGGCAATACAATGGCTCGACTTAAAATGCCTTGAGATTGTAAATGTAATCCAATCTCTTTCATGGAGAAGGGTGAATCTAATAATCCATGAATTAAGAGTGCGCCGCAGGAACCCGGTTGTTTAGGACGTAATTCAAAAGGTGCATTCGCCGCAATGATTTGTGACGCATGAGGTGAATGAAGATCAACGCGATATTGAGTAATCAGTTTTGTGGATTGTATTATATAGTCATCAAAACTCAAATTCAGATTATCAATAGGATACTGTACGTCAGGATTGATAAATAATTTTGACTGAATTTTAGACATAGGTTATACTGCGACCACTCATTATTTGTGAAATGATTATAAAAGATTTAATAAAACAGAGGAATGAAATTGCTATGAAAACTTATGGGATCGTTATACTGATGTTACTGCTGCCCTGCACAGCGATGGCTAAGCATATCACGGGGATAGGGGGAGCGGCTGGGGAACTTTTAGCACCCACAGGTGTTCTGGCTGATTTTTTCAGTGATGGGTCAATTATCTTAGGCGTGATGGCTATTTTCGGCGCTTTTGTGCGGTATATGCAGCATCGTGTAAACCCACTGGCTGTACCCATTAGCAATGTGATCGTGTTATTGATACTCGGTATTTTATTAGTATGCTTGCCTTTTACGTATGTATTATTGGGAGCGAAAGCACCGATTCCAGGACATATATCTCATCTAAGCCTTCTCGTTTCGTGAATAAATATTATTTTTGACGATGTATTCATAGACAAGCGGGGGTAGGAATTCGATGGGAGCATTCCCTGCTGCTATTTGTTGGCGAATAGTCGTTGCTGAAATATCAATGAGCGGCAGAGCGTGCAGAATAATATAACCCGCGATAGTTTGGCTAAGCGCCATCTTATTTTCTACGGCATGCTTTTTGAATAACTCAGCTAAAATACCCGTTTGAGGAAGTCGATGATCTGAGCGCGGAAGAATAATAAGGTGAGCAAGTTCTAAAATTTTAGAATAGCGATGCCAAGTAGGGAATCCTAAAAAAGCATCCACGCCCAAGATCAAACATATCGGTGTTTGAGGCAATTGTTGATGCAGGATTTCAAGAGTATCTGCCATATAGGAGACACCTTGGCGCTGAATTTCACAGTCCTCGATTTTTAATAGAGGTTCATGTTGAATAGCACAACGTACCATATCCAGTCGCTGTTCGGGTGTTGCAATCGGCAATGCGCGGTGAGGGGGTTGGTAGCAAGGCATGAGCCGTACTTCCGCTAAATTAAACGCCTGGGCTGCTGAGCGGGCAATTTGCAAATGTCCAAGATGCACAGGGTCGAATGTGCCACCGAGGATACCGATGGGTTGTTTGAGGCCAGACATGGTAAATTTTTGCCTTAATATTTAATAGTAAAATCAAGTGGTTAAATTAGAGTACGCACACGTTCCATTGTTTAATCATCCTGGATATGTTAACATGCTGTTCAAAAATATAGTAGGGTAGCTAGTATGCAGCCAAGAGGTCAAAGCACAATAGAGACCATATCAGAGATTCGTATCCAGAATGCGAGAGATGAGTCGATGAAGGAAATTCGCGAATGCTGTAATTGGCATGCGCGGCTAGAAGGTGTTTGCTATATCATCAGATGGATTAAGCAAGATGGCACGATGGAGATTGCGATAAGTTGTAAATGGCCATCTGTCTTTCAATCGCTCTCAACTAAAGATTGGATAAACATTGAAGAAAATAGCCGGTTCTGGGAGCTAATAAAGTCTTCTCAATCTCTACATTTGCGGGATATCCAATCTGATAAAAATTTTCTTCCAGAGATTACCCGATTTTTACAAATCGAATACGAAAAATTTTTTAAAGTAGATTATAGAATTACAGAAGGCTTGTTTTTATCTTTAGATCCAAATACTCGAGAGAAAGTTAAGAATTCTTTATCTGATTTTGAGATTGCTATCTCTAATTGTCCTGCTGTTAATCGCGACAAAGATTTTTTAGAAAAATTAAGAAATTTGAAAGGGGCTTTGTTGAAAGAGGATGAAAAAAAAGTTAATTGGTCTGAAGTGAATGAACTTTTAGAAGATATAGAGAGTTTAATTAACTTAAAATATCCTTATAGCAATGTGGCAAGAGCTTTTCATGTCTTTTGCGGCTTTGTGATGGGAGGGGTGATAGGAACGCAATATTGTGTTGCAGCAGCAGCGAGCGTTGCACTCGCCCCGTGGATGGTAGGCGCTTTGGCAGGTAGTGCGATAGTGGGTGTGCTTTTGTTAGCGTATCATGCTTATACTTATCGAAGTACTTCTCAGTTGGGTATGTTTAAAGCTGCTTTGGATAAGGGCTTAGTGTTTTGTAGTGCGGTGGAATCGGCGATGAAAACTCGGCCTTCTTACTAGGATATGTCACGTACTTTTCTGTATCTTAGGTTTTTGACGGACAACTTTAATGACATTATTGTTATTGCGTATTTTACGTAAGATGCGTGCGAGGTGAATGCGATTATGTACGGTGATCGTGAGCTTAACCGAAAAATAATGGCTATCAAACTCTTGGGCATTAATATGTGCGATATTAGAATTAGATTCTGCAATGGTAAGTGCCAGGCTTGCCAGACTACTTCGTTGATTTAAAATATGGACGTTTAGATCAATCGAAAAATCACCGACCACATTTTTTTCCCAGTGCAAGGAAACATATTTATCTAAATCATGTTGGTGTTTAAGTAATCTCGGACAATGCGCAATATGCACCATCAGGCCATGTCCAGATTCTATATAACCGCCGATAGGGTCGCCAGGAATAGGCCGACAGCATGTCGCAAAAGTAACGGCAATGCCTTCCGTGCCTTTAATAGCCAGGGGACGAGGTTCTGTTGTTTCAGCAAGTGATGGTGCGCCAGAGAGTTCATCTAATTTAGCTAATTGTTTTGCGGCAAGCGATGCGGCGCGATTACCTATACCGACTTCTTCGTAAAGATGATTAATAGAATCGAGTTGAGTTGCTTTAACAAAGGTTTCTAAATGATCTGACTGGATTTGTGAGAGTGTTAGCCCAAACGTATGTAAAGATTTTTCAACAAGACGTTTCCCAAGTTCGATAGATTCTTCGCGTTGTTGTTTTTTGAGGAAATGTTTGATTGTGCTGCGTGCTTTGCCTGTCACTACAAAATCAAGCCACGCAGGATTAGGGCGTGTGCTTAAGGATGTAATAATTTCAACTTGTTGACCATTCGTTAAAGGTGTGCTTAAAGGCGCAAGACGACGATCCAGTTTCGCGGCAACGCATGTATTGCCAATATCAGAGTGAATGGCATAAGCAAAATCCACAGAGGTTGACCCTGCGGGTAGCTCTAAAATACTCCCTTTGGGTGTGAAGACGTATACTTCATCAGGAAATAAATCTGTTTTTACATTTTCGATAAATTCTAAAGAATTTCTCGAGCTTTTATGCATTTCTAAAACGTTTTTTAGCCATTCTTTCGCATGCTGTTGAGCTTCGCCTAATACAGATTTTTCTGTTTTATAAAGCCAATGAGCTGAGATGCCATATTCAGCCATTTTATTCATTTCTTCTGTGCGAATTTGCACTTCGATGGGAACACCATAAGGGCCAAAAAGAGTCGTGTGTAATGATTGATAACTATTCGCTTTGGGAATCGCAATATAATCTTTAAAGCGTTGTGTGATCGGTTTATAGAGATTATGTAACAGTCCAAGCACACGATAGCAAGTATCTACTTTATCTACAATGACACGGAACCCATAGACATCCATTACTTCAGAGAAAGATAAATGTTTATCACGCATTTTTTTATAAATACTGTAAAGATGTTTTTCCCGACTGCTGATCGAGCGAGCACGTAAATTATATTTTTGAAAACTTTTTTCTATTTGGCTATTAATGAGCGCTAGTATTTCAAGTCGATTCCCACGCGCTTTTGTAACAGCGTCTTGTAAAATGCGATAGCGTAGGGGGTAAAGTGCTGCAAAGCCTAAATTTTCAAATTCAACGCGAAAAGCATGCATGCCAAGACGATTCGCAATCGGCGCAAAAATTTCTAATGTTTCTTTCGCGATGCGATGGCGTTTTTCGCGTGGCAAGCTATCAATAGTTCGCATGTTATGTAAACGGTCTGCTAATTTAATGAGGATAACGCGAATATCGCGTGCCATTGCCATGATCATTTTCCGAAAATTTTCGGCTTGGGCTTGGGCGCGTGTTTCAAATTCTATTTGGGTGAGTTTGGTGACGCCATCAACGAGGTTTGCTATTTCTGACCCGAATTGATTAGCAATATCTTGTTTCTTGAGAGGCGTATCTTCGAGGGCATCATGTAAAATAGCGGCAATGATGGTCGGGGCATCCATGTGCATTTCAGCCAGGATTTTTGCGACTGCCAGTGGGTGAGTAATATAGGGTTCGCCTGTATGCCGCTTTTGTTCTCCATGGGCTTTTTCCGCAAGCGTGTATGCGTCTTCGATGAGTTTTATTTGAGTGGCATCGAAGTAATTCTTTAACACATGGCGTAGTGATTCAAGCTCGTCCAAATGATACGTCCTTAGAGGCTATTAGATTAATAAATAGAATATCTTTTTATGAGAATGTCTATTTAACAGTGTCATTCCCGCGAAGGCGGGAATGACACCGTTAAATGAACATTCTCCTTTTTATTATCTATTTTCCTTGAGCCTATATCCAGATTTATTCTGAATCTATGGGGTGATCATTTATTTCTGTTTCTTGCTGTGGAGGTGGTGCTGAAACCTCATCAGGGGTGCTAATAAAAACATCCGATACTTTATTAATTTTATCCACTTCGTGAGCATCACTAAAATCAGTATGCCCGGTTGCAATTTCGCGTAAAGCGACAACAGTGGCTTTATCATTTTCCCATGGAACGGTAGGGTCGACACTGCCCCGCATTAATTGACGTGCGCGTTTTGCAGCTAACATGACCAATACAAAGCGGTTTTTAACGTGTTCTAAGCAGTCTTCAACGGTAATACGTGCCATTTTATTCCATACCTCTATGATTTATTTAGGAGTTTTGACAAGAACAGCGTATCTTACAGATTGTTTATTTGCTTGTCAAATCCGCTAATAGTTTATCTAATTTTAGTATTTGTTTTTTCTGTAACAAACGATTAGCAATAATAATAGCTTTTAGGTCAGCAAGTGCATGGTCAAAATCCGCATTGATAATCACATATTGAAATTCATGAATACGGGATACTGTTTCGTGCGCATCGGCGAGGCGTTGCTGAATAATATCAGGGCTGTCTTGAGCGCGATTTTTTAAGCGCTCAGCGAGATCGGTCAGTGAGGGAGGCAAAATAAAAATGCTAATACATTCGGGGAAGAGACCTTGGACTTGCTGGCAGCCTTGCCAATCAATTTCTAAAATAACATCAATGCCTTGTTTTAATGTTTTTTCTACCCAACTGCGGGAGGTGCCATACGAATGATTGAAGACAGTCGCATGTTCTAAAAAATCATGATGCGCTATCATTTCTTGAAATTGGGCAGGGTCAATAAAATAATAATTGACGCCATCTACTTCAGCAGGACGTTTGGGTCGAGTGGTATGTGAAATAGAGACTGTAATCGCAGGCAAAGAGCTTATCAGTGCTTTGACGAGGGTTGTTTTTCCTGTGCCAGAAGGTGCGGCGATGACATAAAGAGTTCCCTGTGTAGACATATATTATTCTACCTGTAATGAATTTTGGGAGTGTTTGACGATGCGGTCGATCAGCGATGTCGTTGATAAGTCTTTGACTAAACCTAATACGCGGGTTTCGCCGCCATACGCGTGGACAATATTGGCCCCAACGACTTGATCTGGTTGATAGTCACCTCCCTTGACTAAAATATCAGGCTGTAAGCGTTTCAATAAGCGTTCTGGCGTATTATCAGCAAAAGAAATAACCCAGTTGACTACGTTTAAGCCTGCAAGCACTGCCATGCGTTGAGCGGTATTGTTAATAGGCCGTCCTTCGCCTTTGAGTCGTTTAATAGAATCGTCTTCATTAATAGCGACTATCAAGTAATCACCTAATTGTTTTGCTTGTTGTAAATAAGTGACATGACCTGCATGCAAAATATCAAAACAACCATTGGTGAAAACAATGCGTTTTCCTTGTAACCGAGCTTCAGCAGTGGCTAATAATAATTGCTCTTCATTCACAATACCCGCAGTACCATGCGTAGTGTCCGTTAAGGCGGCTTGCAATTCTGGCGCGCTGACGCAAGCGGCCCCTAATTTGCTAACAACCAGGCTTGCGGCCAGATTTGCCAGTGTCATTGCATCTGATAGGGTTGCTTTTGCAGCAACGGCAGTACCGAAAACGGCAATCACGGTATCGCCCGCGCCTGTCACATCAAATACTTCGCGTGCATGTGCGGGTAAATGTATTCTTTCTTTATTTTTTTCGAGGAGTGTCATGCCGCGCTCACCGCGCGTGACAAGCAAAGTATCAATATTATATTGTGCTAAAAATTGTTGGGCTTTTTCAGCAATAGCGTGTTCTGTTTCGCAAATGCCAACAATAGTTTCAAATTCTTTGAAGTTAGGGGTAATTGCATTTGCACCTCGGTAAATACTAAAGTCATCCCCTTTAGGATCAACAAAAACAGGAATATTCGCTTGCCTTGCGAGTGTGATAAGTTCTGGCGTGCAAGTCAGCGTGCCTTTACCATAATCAGATAAAATGACTAACTGAGTGTGGCGCAAATGTCTTTTATACATTTGAATTAAAAGCTCAGAATTAAATGCAGGAAATTTTTCTTCGAAATCCAGGCGAATCAGTTGTTGATGACGACTGATGACGCGTAATTTAGTGATCGTGCGCGCGTTAGCTAAATTTAAAAGCTCATGTCTGACATTTGCAGCAGTTAATTGAGTTTCTAATGTATGAGCTGCTTCATCACTGCCAACGACCCCTAACAATGTGACTTTTGTGCCTAATGCTGCAATATTCAGTGCGACATTTCCTGCGCCACCTGGTCTTTCATCAATTTGTTTGATTTTAACGATAGGAACCGGCGCTTCTGGAGAAATATGAGTGGTATTGCCAAACCAGTAACGGTCAAGCATGACATCACCAACAACCAGTACGGATGGTGCTGTAAAATCGGGTAGTTGCGTTCGCATGGTTTCCAGATTATTAAAAATAAGCTACTTTAACATAGAAAAATTCTGTATGATAGAGTTCTGTAGTTTAAAAGAGCAGTTATCTAAAATTAAAGGGAGGTTCAATGAAATTATCATCAGTATTATTAGCAACAATTGGGATGGGGCTGGGGGCATTATCTATGAGTGCGTATGCGGTAGATCAGTCATCAATGACTTCACAAGCAACAAGGGCTACTCCATCGGTTGTTCCAGCAGTCGATGAAAATAAAGCAGAAGGTGATGCGTTTTTAGCAAAAAATAAAAATAATAAAGATGTTGTGACATTACCCGATGGTTTGCAATATAAAATTATTGTTCAGGGTAAAGGCCCTATGCCGACAGATACCGATGTGGTATCGGTTAATTATGCAGGAACATTTATTAATGGCGAAGAATTTGATAGCTCTTATAAGCGGCATGAACCTGCCAGTTTTCCTGTCGGTGGCGTTATTCCAGGTTGGACTGAGGCGCTTAAGTTAATGCCTGAGGGTTCAACGTGGATACTTTATATTCCGTCTGATCTTGCTTATGGCGAGGCGGGTAGTCCACCTGCGATTCCTGCAAACAAAACGTTAATTTTTAAAGTTGAATTACTTAAAATTAATAAGTAATTTTTCTCAATAAAAGGTGGGTTACGATGCAAAAAACGCGTCTAATCCGCCCTGCACAACTTAGACAATACTGAGGCTACATAACTCCACACTTATTTTCAAAGACAAGAGACATTATTTGGAAGGATAATCTGTCGTGACCTTTTTCATGATAGCTTGATAAATCTCTGGCCGTACTGTGCGGTGTAATTCAATGACTTTGCGTGAAAAAACTAAAGAAGGGTTTGTGTTATTTCCCGTGACTACTTCATGCACCACATCTTCGGGGGTATTAGTATAAGAGGCAATGCCTGGTAATGAATATTCTTTTGTAACTAGAATATCGTTGATAAGACAACGAATAAATTCAGCTTCAATCATTGAGTTCTCCAGATGTTGTGTAAATTTCATGACACAAAAATAATTTCTGTATTTTGCTTTTATGATTTCTTTCAGCGCTCCGCAGATGTGAATAAATAATTCAGCTTCTAAAATTAAACTTTCTCCTCGAGTCAGTACAGCAGGGTTGATACCCATTAATTGACATAAGGGTTCCATCGCAGCCATAGTTTTTTCCCTATCTTTATTGAATATATTTTATGTTCCCACAAACAATATGCCATCATTCAGAGTTTAGCGAAAATCCGAAGTTTATTTTCATGGAAAAGATATATCTAACCATTGAATTTATACGGTTAGTAGAGGAAAATTTTTTTAATTTTTTATAGAATTAATTAGATTTGGTAATTAAATGGGTGAATTAGACGTAGAAAATTATATAGAAAAAACAGAGATGTAAATTTTAACGTATAAATAATGAGAATATAATTATTCAGTAAATCCCCTCTGGTTCTTATTCATGAAGCCGAGTATGATACGCCAACAAATTTTTTTCGATTATCGGTCAGTATGTTATGGAAATCTCTAAACTCAATTATCTCGCTGCAATGGGTATTCAGTGCTGGGAATCAAAACGAGATATCTCTTTGTCTAACATTCAACCCACAGAAGATTTAGCGATTCTACGGGCTGCCGTTGCGAGTTGCATTGCTTGTCCTCTTCACAAAACCCGCACTCAAACTGTATTTGGCGTTGGTAACGCAGAGGCTGATCTTATGCTGATTGGGGAAGCACCTGGGTTTTATGAAGATCAAAAAGGAGAACCTTTTGTAGGCCGCGCTGGGCAGTTACTCAATCGCATGTTACAAGCCATTGGCCAAGATAGACACACAGTCTATATTGCCAATATTGTAAAGTGTCGCCCGCCTAATAATCGAGATCCTCTGCCTGAAGAAGTGATGTCCTGCACTGGATTTCTGACCAAACAAATTGCGCTTGTTCAACCCAAATTATTATTGGCCTTGGGGCGTGTTGCGGGACACCACTTGTTGAATACGCAAGCCTCTTTAGGACAAATGCGAGGTAAGCTTCATCATTATGGCGCGCAGCCTATTCCTTTATTAGTCACTTATCATCCCGCTTATTTATTGCGTAATCCACAAGATAAAAGCAAAGCCTGGCAAGATTTACAATGGGTTCATACACGTTTACAGACTTTACCTGTTAAGGCATGACTTTTATTTATAGGTAATTGAAAGAGAGCACGAACATTTATGAGAGAGTGTTGGCAGGTTCTCTAATAAAAAACAGGGCAACTAAGAAAGCGATAATATACGAAAATAAAACAATAACTAACCCTTGTGTAAAATGAGATGTATGGTAGTAAACTCCGCTTAGATGCGTTTGGCCCGTTTCAATCAACTTGCCAATGAGTGGTTGAAACAGAGCACCTGAAATAACAACCGCCATATTATTAAAAGCAATAGCAGTGGCTTTGACTGAGGGCGCGTTATTTTCTTTCACCACTGTAAAACTCAGTGCTTGACCGGCGCATGCAGCCCCTGATAAAAATAGTAGTATACCTAAGCAGACAACGGATAAATGAAATTCTAATAGTGTGCCAAATGAAACAATGCCAATGAAAGCGGAAAGAGTGAGTGGAATGACTCTCTTTTCTAATATCGTAGACAACATCCCTAAGAGCGGACTTGCAATGGCTAATCCCAACCACATCAATGAACAAAGAAATGCTGCTGTTGTTTGTTCTAGGTGATCAATCGTCATTAAAAAAGGAACTCCCCATAATGAAGCGAAACTTGACATGGGTGTCCATAATAAACAAGCATATAATGCAATGAACCATGTTTGAGGACATGCAATAATTTTCTTTAGATTCGTCTTAATAGAAATGCGATGAGTAGTTTGATGTATGGTGTAAGCGCTTCGGTCATATTTAAGTAATTTCCAAACGGTGATGGCTAATATGAAACCGATGGCGACTAAAACCAGTAGTGTGTGACGCCAGCCAATTCGCATCAGTAAAGCGCTAATGGGCATTTGGCCAGCCATTGCCCCGAATGCAGCAAGCATTTGAGTGATACCCGTCATGATTGCAAAATATTTAGATCTAAATAAATCAGCAGTGACGACTAATACAGCGACAAAAGCAAATGCTGAACCTAATCCCATCAACAAGCGGGCAATTGATCCTGAGTAAATAGTGTGAGCCATGGAAAAAAGTAAAGTGCCGACAGTGCATACCAGGATGGAGACCACAATCACCATTCTAGGATTATACTTATCAAATAATAGGCCTGAAGGCATTTGCATTGCAGTGTAAGTATAAAAATACATGCTGGACATAAGTCCTAAGCCAAATGCACCTATGTTTAAATCATGCATCAACTGGGAGGACATCACGGCGGGCGATACTTGTACTGCCATTTCAAAAAATAAAAAAAACGACACAATAGAATAAAGAAGTACGGCTCTCCAATTTGAAATGTCACTACTCGGTCTGTTTTTATTGCTCATAATTATGTCTATTATATTTTATTAAACGGTATTTTTACTTTTATGCCGAGTAAAAGCAATAAATTTTTTATTTACAAGTGAAAATTTAATAAAAAAAGCTTGCTCTTATTATTATAATTCATATAAAGTAACTTGCTTGAACTCTTTGATCCGATCCGAAGGCGGGTTTTTGACGGTACACTGGGTGGAATTTTTCACCTGATTTATTATTAACAGTATGGAGACATAATTTATGAAAAAATATCCACAATTATCTTTGCTGTCTGCTGGAGTTTCAGTAGCTGCATTGCTACTTGCTTCTACAACAGGTTTTGCTGCTGCTAATTACAAAGGTGAAAGTTACAAAGGTGAAGCAATGGCGCCCGCACCTTGCCCCATTGAAAAACCATTAAAAGACGGGTTCTACGTGGGTGCTCAAGTGGGTTACGACTCTTACAGAGCAGCAGAAAATTCAACGGTAGCCTCTACTGGATTGAATACCAGTCGTGCCACGAATGCCACTGGCTTTGCAGGCGGATTATTTGCAGGGTATGGCCAATATTTTCAAGATGCTTATTATTTAGCAGGCGAAATTTTGGTAAATACAAGCAACGCTAACCAATCTAATAATCTCACAGATACAGCAGGTACATTTAACGCGAAATTTAGCGCTAATAACAGCTACGGCGCACGCTTATTGCCTGGTATTAAGTTAAATAACAGTGCGTTATTTTATATTCCACTCGGTTATATGACGGCTAGCTTAAAGGGTACAACTAATTTAACCAGCAAGTCACAATATAGCGGCGGTTTTGTTTATGGCGTAGGTATAGAGACAGCTATTTACGAAAACTTTAGCTTAAGAGGTGAATACACACACACGAACAATAACTCCTTTAGCTCATCAGCTTCAGGCGCGAACGTGAAGTGGTCACCTTCCGATAACCAATTTATGTTAGGTTTGTTGTATCACTTTGTATAAATGATATAAATGTCAAAATGGGCAAGTTGTGTTATGCAGCTTGCCCGTTTTTTTATCCTCTTTTCAGTCTACTGTAGTGTAGTCTTTTCGGAAAAAACTCAAAATGTTTCGTGTCATCACCTTAAATCTTAATGGCATTCGTTCAGCCGCTAAAAAAGGTTTTTTTGAATGGATGTTACAACAAAATGCAGATGTGATTTGCCTTCAAGAATTAAAAGCGCAGCAGGGGGATTTAGAACACTCACTTTTCAACCCCGCAGGTTATTATGGATTTTTTCATTGCGCAGAAAAAAAAGGGTATAGCGGTGTAGGTATTTATACAAAACAAAAACCAGATAGTATTATTACAGGGTTAGGCTGGCCAGAAGCGGATCACGAAGGTCGATACATTGAAGCACAGTTTGGTGATCTCAGCATCGCATCTATTTATCTTCCGTCAGGTACGAGTGGCGAACAACGTCAGGCCGTGAAATTTGATTTTCTGAAACGCTATACAGATTACTTAAAAAAATTATCAGAGAGTACCCGAAAATTTATTATCTGCGGAGATTTGAATATTGCCCATCGGCCTATTGATTTAAAGAATTGGCGTGGTAATCAAAAAAACTCCGGGTTTCTGCCAGAAGAACGCGCATGGTTAGATGACTTGTTTGGTTCCTCAGGGTTCCATGACGCTTTTCGTTGTGTGAATCAAGCACCTGAGCAATATACATGGTGGTCGCATCGCGGGCAGTCGTGGGCGAAAAATGTTGGGTGGCGTATTGACTATCAAGTTGTTACAACAGGCTTGGAAACAAGTATTAAATCAGCCGCTATTTTTAAAAACCAGCGTTTTTCTGACCATGCGCCTTTGATAGTTGATTATCAGTTATAGCGCGTATGAAAAAAGCTGGCATGCCTTTATTTGTTGTTGTTGTTTTAGTTTTTCTGATGTTCTAGAAGAGTTTGACTACGTATTTATCTTACAAGAAATTCAGTTGATTTCGTCCATACTATTTTTCAAACCTGGCGTACAGTATCCTGTATTTCGGTGGTGTTGAACAGCGACATTATTTTATATCAATACTACTAACGTGATAAAAAAACAACAAGCAAGGAAAAAATAATGCATTCCGAACGTAAAATAGAAAAGGAACAAGAATTTCAATTAGAAAATAAAGAGTTATTATCCTTAAAGATTGCAATTCTGCAAAACCAACCCCGAGAAGTAGAAAAAATACTAGAATTATTCCCTGAGCTAATCAACATAAGGCTAACTCAAGACGGGGAGACAGCTATTATGCTAGCTGTGAAGAATGAACGACTAATTATTATGAAGATTCTTTTATCGAGGAATCCAGATTTAACATTAGAAACAATCAGAGGACATACAGCAGGTATGTTTGCGCGTGTGAAAGACAGGAGTATCCAATATGCACTTTTACATAAAGTACTTACACCAGATGAAATTTTATTATTGAAACAACATCCTAAAATACAAGGAGTCTTTGACCGTGAATTGTGTCTTGCCGTTCAGGAAGATTATCCGAATATTGCAGAGTGGCTTGTCAAGAACGGAGCTTCATTGACCGTTATAGCCGATAAAAAATCATTACTTGAAATGGCGGCATTACAGCTTAAAAAAACGCAGCAGGTGAAGAGCAGCGCCGATAATATTATTGCTGAAACAGATGAGAACTGCTCTCCTTGCTGGGTTATTGATTTTCACAGCCCTTATTCTCAAGTAACACAATGGCTATTAAAAAAAGAACTGGATCAAATCATCGTCGAAGACTCTCTAAAAAAAACGCTAGAAAAACGTTTATCTTATTGTAGTGAATTCTTAAAGAGTTATCCTTTTGATTTTGTTTATTTTACTCAGAACATATTATTGTATGAACTGAAATGTTTTTCTGATATAAAAAAAATGTGTCAATCTATTCCTCACTTGAAAGAGAGTTTTTTATATTATAGTGTTCAATTGCGGCTTAATAAAAAACACCAGGGTAGATTCAAGCTTTTTAATCAAGCAGACGGAAACAGGTTATTAGTTGATTGTAATTTAGATAGCTTGCCTTCTAGCCAAAATCAAGAAAAACAACGGCTATTACTATCCAATTGGGATATTCAACTGAGATATTCTCATGACCAACGTGTTTTTATTAGAATAATCTGTAGTGATCCAGGTTTGTTAGATGATTTCATCAAACAGCATAATGCTGGGAGACCTGTCTTTAACACAGGCAAAGAGAGAAATACATTGCTTCACCTGCTTGCTATGTGGGGAGCAGGAGAAAATCAAGAGACGTTATTTAAACGACTGACTGATCCGTCTAATGTTTTAATCATCTCTCCTGATAGCCGAAATGCACAAGGGCAAACTCCTCTCTGGTGCGCCGCGCGATCTGGTAATGTAGATGCCGTGAAATTTTTTGATAGAGAAGAGAAGGAAGGAAACAGGCATTTATTAGAGACAGGATTTGATCCTGAGCAGGCTGCCACGTTGACTGTGGCTGAGGTCTCTATCGTGTATGGAAGAGAAAAAGTAATAGGCTATTTTATAGAAAAAGATATTTTCTCTGAACTATCTCGACCTCAATTTGAGAAATTACTTTACCTCGCTATTCAATACAGACACGTTACTATTTTTTCTATGCTCATGAAAAGTAAACATCCTCCTTTATTGACACGTCAGTTTATTTCACTCCTTGAGCATGCTATTCAAAGAGATACTGCTCTAGAAACAATCCAGTCCTTTAAAGATCATGCTCCCCCCATTATTTTTAAAAAGATAGATATTGAAAAATTAATCAGATTTCTACCCAAAGAAAGGCAAAATAATTTTCGCGATAGAATCTCGGTGATTCTCGGTGAATTAGAGAAAAAATTCGCTGAATTAGCTGATCTTTTGGTAAATGTGATGATTGAGCAAGGATACGATGGTAATGAATTAGTTCTTAGAAAAGAGGTAATCGGTTGGCTGTTTGAAAGTGAAAAAATAACACGAGTGGATTTAAAAGAAAAATTCACACAGGTCGTAAAATCAGTGGATAAGCAATCCATGGAAGTTTTATGTGAACATGCAGTGCAAGGTACACAAGTATTTGATATGTGGTTTGGCCTTTTTATTAGTACGCAGCCTGCTTTGGATCGCAAAGCGCATACTTCATCTGATCTGTTGTCTAAAACGGATTTTGAAAAAACACATGAACAAGAAATTATACTTCTACAAACTCAACTGAGTTACCTTCGATGAGAAGTACAAGGGCTTACCCGAGAAATACAAGATAGAAAGACAGAAAAAATAGTTAATTTTGTTAACCGTGTTTCATTTGAGTTAGATAATACATATTGTTTTTTTCAAAGTTTGCAGTTAGGTGCGGTGCAACGTATGCCCACGACAGGGCAAAATGTAGCTAGCGTTGTTCAAGGAGCGGCTGCTGCTCTTGTTGTGGCGGGTGTCGTTAATCAAAAAGCAAACATTGTTTCTGCTCCGAAAACGGCTAACGTGGGAGTAATGATAGGCGGCGGCTTATTATTTACTGCTTCTACAGCAGTTCGATATTTGCAAAATTACTGGCATGAGAAACGGAGTAATAATTTTTTTACTGTTTTTGGCGGCTTGTTTCCGCTAGAGCGAGCTATGCTGATACAAGATTGTGCTGCGGCACTCGCAGAGCGTTATCACTGCCAGATTGATTTATTACATTCGGGTAGTAAAGGAATAGAAATTTTTGCTGAGTGTGTTTCTATGCGTATTATAGAATATGTGACTTCTGATGCTGAACATCATCAAGATAATGATAATAGTCATCGCTTTTTGGATTTCTTTAAAAACCTTACAATAAAAGCTGAAAATTGGCTTCGTGAACAGCGTGCCCCCGAAATTAGGCTTGAGTATAAGCCACTGTTTGACATTATTATAGATGGTGTAACACTTGAACGTAGCCGCGGAAAAGACAAGATTCGTGAAGAACTTCCACTAGCGCGAATGCACCGAGAAATGGAGGATTCCACATGGAATTCTATTGGAATACTGGAACACACAGGTATTGTTGAAGGAGAGGCTTTCTACGCTAACCCTCAATGTCATCTGGATACTTACGGATTTTGCTTAGGAACAGAAAGACAAGCCCGTAATCAGCGAAGACTCACGACTATTCCTACGGAACAAGAAGCCAAAACTGACTGGGAGCGAAACGCAGTTAAAATCGTCACCCGATGGAAAGAAACGAATGGTGGTCTAGGTTTTTTTCAAAAGCCCTCGGCGTTTATACTGAATCAGAGCCAGGCTGTACCTCCAGCACAAGCAGGTGTTCCCGCTTCGTCAATAGCGGTTGATCGGGTTCAACCTGGAAAATAATACTAGCTATGAAGAAAAACTATTTTTACGTGTATGACATAATCAGGAGAGTTTTATGAGAGGCCGAGAAGCGGTATTGAGCGAACAGATTGATCAATTTCAAAATGCTATTAAGGCACTTGATTCGGCTATGGAACAAGATGAACGTGATGATGCAGAGATACATCTTGCAAATGTACATTCGTTTTTTAACAATATACGTGACTTGAGTGTAGTGGAGGATGATAGGCATCATCAGTACAAATTGAATCACGAAGCAGCTCAAGCCATTGCAAGGGCAAAAGCGTATAGTTTGGATCACGGCTCTATTCAGCGAATTTTATTACCATCCTCTTCTGATCTTGATGCATCGCAAATTGACACGGAGCAAAGCGTTGCAACATCATCGGCGGAATTAGTCTCATTATCGGATGTTTTTGTCGAAGATAGCAAAGAAGAAAGTAAAGCCGCAGTTTCTCCCGCGCTTTCGTCTACTCTCATCAATCACGAAGCGGTACATCGTTTATTAGAACATCCTGAGTTTCCAAGACCTGAAGAACTCTTTCGTCAATATCCAAACGGTATTCACAATTTAGTGTTACTAATCGGTTATACTGTTTGGCAAATTATCTGAAGAACAATGGGCGCAATTAGAAAAAGCAGTAAATCATGATGAGGATGGTAGGCTTTTAACACCTGTAGAGTATGAAAATTATCTTAGAGCATTACGGGAAAATGAAAATACACATTATGCGAGTATTCGATTGCTATCGCAGAACCAGGAACGTTCTTTGGAACAGCAAGCCTTGCTTGAAAAGCATCTGGAAAACTTTGAGACAAAACTAGAGGAGCTTGTACTGATACGACATCTTTTAGAATGCACTCGTTCTCAACCGCATTCTGGATTAATTTATTTTCCCGAAGATGATTTAGAGTTGGAAAAAGATACCCGTGATGCACGTGCCGTTCAAAATGAACGACAAAATAAATTGCGCGAACATATCTGGAAAGTTATGAATAATTTTAGGGGTATTCCTCGCACTTATCTCGATATGTACCGCAATTGTCATACAGCAAGTGAGGAACGAAGAGCTATTTTAACAAATACAGAAAATTTTTTAAGGCGATTTTTTACGGCATTTAATCACGCTGTCAGTGAGAAAAATCAGCTTGAGGCAGTGTTATTTAGACAAAAGACTAGTCAGCTTAGTTTATTGGTCGATCTGGTTGGTCATTTACAGCAATGGCAGGATAACCCTGAAAAAGAGGGTGCAACCCTTTCCGTATCCGAGTTTCTTGATAAATCCATTGCAAAGCTTATAGGAGACATACAACAAGATGAAGATCAACAGATAGCGCTTGATAAAGACCTGTTATTTTATACTGACCCTACTCCTTTCTCCTTGATAAAAGAAGGCTGCTTGAGTGACTGTTCTTACTATATATGGGGATATGACTCATGGTCTATAGTTCGCAGAGAAGATGCGATTCTGTCCTATAAACCAGAACCAGAAGATGTGTTGTCTGTTAAGTATTGTAAATATCGTTATGGTGAGGAGATGCCAGACATGCCTGAATATAAACCATTCGCTAATCGTATATTAGCTGTTCTGGAAGAGAAACGTCAAGTTGATCCCTGGGACGGTAACATGACAGAATTGCTTGATAAAGGTAATCAATGGGAAGTTATCATTACTGCAACAAGGCCGCGCCGAGCATTTTCACAATATAAAGCTGTGTACAGTCATTTTAATATGTTGAAGCAACGTGTGAAAAATGATTTGGATATTCTGAGGCACGAGACTATAGATAATCCTGATATTGCGATGTTACAGGCGGAATTACAAGCATTAGAAATCTATTTATCAGAAGCAGGATTTTTTGAAAAGTCTATTATGACGCACTGTTATAGGCATTGCAATTCTTCTCGAGGTGACAGAGTCTTTATGTATGGATGGTTAGGGGGATATGCTCTTATACATGGAGTATTAGTAGCGATGACTGTTACGCTTGCTGTGGCTGCACCTCAATTTGTCCCAATGATGGGAATCATATTCTTTCCTCATATTATTGAAATGAAGGGACCATCATCAAGCAGGATTATTTATGGGCCTTATCTCTTGCCTTATGTCAATCAAGCAACTATCTTACAATATAACTACATGCCAAAAGGTTCGGAATGGGAAGAAAAATGGTCTAAAAATAAAGGATTAACTTTGATAGGCAGGGGGAGGGGAAAAAAAGAGCTGCTTGGTATAGAAATTTTTGTCAGTCGAGCTTCTCTTTCTATTATGCAGCAGTTAGAAGAACGTGCCAGGAGAAAACAACAATCTCTTGAAAAGCAACGTCAGGTGAGTGAGGAATATCTGAAAATCTTAAAACAATGCGCTGATTTTTTGAAGACAGGAAATTATAACGGTGTTCGTGATATTTTGTCTTCTACATCCGAAAAAAAGAGAAAATGGATGGAAGAAATTATACCTGGCTCACAAAAAAGATTTGAGGCTGCCTGTGATAATATTCGGGGGCAGGAAGAGAGAGGATTGTTATTACTTTCATTGCTTTATTATCTCAATACTAGCAAAGAGTTTGAACAATTACAGATGCTATCCGCACAATGTCATCAATCTGTTTTACAGGTCAATCCAAGGGCGGAAGCCTTTATTCCTAGGCTCATTGAATTTTTAAATCGCTCTGCTGATGAGAGTTTAAAAGGAGAAACTGCTGCATTAAATGCAATGCGTAGCCCGACTAAGCTGGAAAAAGCAATGTACAGGTTTGGTTTATGGAAACCACCTGCTGATCATTTACCTCAAGCTCCAGCCTCGGCTGCTCCTGCAGCTGTTTTTCCATCACTAGTATCTTCGTAGAAGGAGGCGTATTAAAGCTAAATTTACTCTTATTATAATTTTTTTACAGGAAAGGTCGGCTTGCGTTTGCGATTCGTAATGTCTCGTTTGATGCCGCTATCTTTGGATTATCATCTGATTCGTCTGGTTCTTCTTCCAGTTTTTTTTCTTCTGGTGCTTCTTTTTCTTTTGGACAGGAGTTAAATAATCTTGATCCATACAAACCTATATTACCGATATGTCTTAAAGGTTGCACTGCAGCAGCTGCGCCTATTAATATCCAACCTATGCTGATCGTGAGAGCTCCTGCGCCTGCAATAGTACCGAAAAATAATATAGTCCAACCAGCGCATTTTAAAAGACTGATAAATAAATCAAACAAAGCTGTGTGATAAATACCGGTTTTCTCAGGAACCTCTTGATCTAAATAGGTACGCCCAGCTCTGCCGGATGCGCGTATGAGATCAAGCCATGAACTAATAGCAAAGCCTCCATAAGCAAATGCAGTGGTACTGGAATAAAGCGCTATGGAACAAAGACTAATGAGTGCGGCGCCAGATGCAAGTTCGAATTTTGCATTGGTATCACATTCTTGTGGTGGTTTTCGCCCCCTCCCGCAGATACCGGTTATGAGTGAATCTTTATCTTCATCTTTATCTTTATCTTCATATATATCATCGGCTTTTGCAGGTTCTGTATAATAACTTCTGCAAGCATTCAGTATTTTTAGGCTACCAAACAATATACCTAAGAAAGGAATAGAACTCAGTAACGGATCAAGATCACTGAGTGCTGGTATCGGTAAATGAAGTAAAGTATCTTTATCTACTGTGTTGGCTACTCTGAACAGAGCGATATTAGTGAGAAAGCTGCTTGTTTTTTTTGCAAATTCAGGTAATACGCTAATTATCTCACTGGTAGTTGACATGCATCCCATTGTCACTCTCCTTATGACTTTTCCTGTTTCCTTTCTTTAACCTAAACTCGGCAGCTAGAACTGTCTGCCGAAGTTAGGTTTAAAGCCCCAGGACAAATTTTTGCTTCTGTACTAACTGCTCAATACCTTCTTTGGCTAACCCTAAAAGTTGATCCAATTCTCCTTGCTGGAACGTATCTTTTTCCGCAGTGCCTTGAATTTCAATAAAACCACCCTGATCAGTCATCACGACATTCATATCTGTATCCGCAGTGGAATCCTCGGCATAATCCAAATCCAGCACAGGCGTGCCTTGCACAATTCCCACCGAAACAGATGCAACGAATTGTTTAAAAGGATCGGCTTTCAATTTTTGTTTGTTTTTTAAATATTGAATCGCATCAAATAAAGCGACACAGCCACCTGTAATAGACGCAGTGCGCGTGCCACCGTCTGCTTGAATGACATCACAATCAATCGTAATCGTATTTTCACCTAAGGCTTTCAGATTGACAGCAGCGCGCAAGGCGCGGGCAATCAAGCGTTGAATTTCTTGCGTGCGGCCTGCTTGTTTGCCTTTCGCTGCTTCACGCACCATGCGTTCATGGGTTGAACGAGGCAGCATGCCATATTCTGCAGTGATCCAGCCGCCTTTGCCTGAATCTTTCAAAAAAAAGGGAACGCCTGAGGTCATAGTAGCAGTACATATTACTTTCGTATCGCCAAATTCTACTAACACAGAACCTTCCGCGTGTTTAGTGTAGTTGCGCGTAAGGCGAATATCACGCAGTTGATTATTTTCTCGTTGGCTTGGGCGCATAACATCCTATTAATATTTGTATAATGATAGAGGTAATAATGATATATAGTAACATACTAAATTTAAATTATTTATAGAATAGGTAGCTAGAATGATACAAAGCATGACCGCTTTTGCAAGAACGCAAGGGCAAGGCGTATGGGGCAGCGCTGTGTGTGAAGTCAGATCTATTAATCACCGTTATCTTGAATGTGTTATACGGTTACCTGAAGCACTCCATGAATTAGAAACACCCCTACGTGAATGTATTAGACATTACATTAAACGCGGCAAAATAGAATGTCATTTGCGTTATCAACCAAGCGATGTGATAGGAACAGAAATGGTGATTAATCACTCTCTGGTAGAGCAATTATGCAAAGCCAATGAAGTGATTGCCGCACAGTTGAAACAGCCAGCGCCTGTGAATACGATGGATATTTTAGCGTGGCCAGGTATTTTGAAATTAACCGAAATAGATTTAGAAATGATACAAGACCAAGTGATAAGCTTGCTTGAAAAAGCCTTACAAGAGTTAGTAGCGATGCGTGCGCGTGAAGGGGAAGAATTAAAAAAATTATTTTTGCAACGTTTAGATAATATGAAAATAGAAGTAGCTAAAGTTCGTCAACATGTCCCTGAGATTTTGACTTCTCAGCGAGAACGTTTGATGGCACGTTTTAGCGATGCCAAACTTGAATTAGATCCAGGCCGTCTTGAGCAGGAAATTGTTTTGTTTGCACAAAAAACAGATGTAATGGAAGAGTTAGATCGTATTGATTCGCATGTTTCCGAAGTACATCGTATTTTAAAACAAGGCGGTGTGTCAGGCAGACGGTTAGATTTCTTGATGCAGGAGTTACACCGAGAAGCCAACACACTCGGCGCAAAATCAACAAATGTCGATACCACCCGCGCTTCTGTTGAATTAAAAGTGTTGATTGAGCAAGTACGCGAGCAAGTGCAGAATATAGAATAATTGCAATTTTTTTACTCCTCATTAGCCTTGGAATACAGCATATCTTCATTGTTCTGATTAGCTGCGACTAATAAAGCGTTATTCATTGCTTGAGCAGCGAGTAATTTTTTCTGTGTTTCCAATAACTGTGTTAATAATACATAAGTTTGCGAATTGTAGAGTAAAATTTGCCGTAGCACGATGCCAATATTTTCGGACGCGATTTGAGTGAACCAGTCCGGGCTACTGGCTTTCTGTGTCAATTTCGCTTGGTTTTTCTGTAGGTTATTTTCATTTTTACTTTCAGCATAGAGTTCGCTTAAAAGATAGCCGTTATAAGTTTGCACTGCAGAAACTGTGTTGTAATAATTAATATACATGCCAATACTAGGATTTCTTTTGTTGAGGAAGAAAGTAGGAGGGCTGCGATGCCTTATATTAAGTCCTGAGCTATAAAGAATATAGTTATAAGCAGGGTCATAAACCGTACCTTTGGGTGGTATTACATTCGTAAAATAAGGTTTTTTAAGTAAGGTTTGATAAGTAAGATCGTTTGCATTAGGAAAGTCATTTTGCGTTTTAGGAAATGCAAAAAAATAATCCAGGAATTTTTTTTGATTTTCATCTTGCGTTTTCGCATCCTGAATAGAAGCATTCTCCAAGGCAGTAAAAACATTTTGTAATTCGGCTGTTGATTCTGAATCATCAGGCGCGAGCCAGCTTAACGCCATCTTGGTCATGGCTCTCAAATAAACGGGAAGACGATTGACATACGTGAGAATGCCAGTCGTATTTTGACTAATCGTCTGTAGATAATTTGAAGAAGCAATAGAGGATGACGGTGTTTCATCTGCTTTAAGCGGTGTTATAAAAAATAGCGCTATCACTAAGACGGCACTTATTTTTTTTAGGATGTTTGACATCACATTTCTCCTGTCCGTTATGACGGTGAATACATATTAAAACCACTATTATCCGATGGTGTGGCGGCAGGTGATGGTGTTGATACAGGTGCAGCTACGGGTGTTTCAATTGGCGCAGGGGGTGGCGTATTTGTTGACTCAGGCGGGGTGGATCGCGATTGCAATAATTGGTTGAGTTTATTATCCAGAGTAGCTTGGACTTGATTATTCTGAGTGGTGACTCGGGTTATAAAATCTTGAGGCGATACATCAGGCAGTAATCCAAATTCAGGTGTTGTTGCTGAGAACAGAATACCAGAGGTTAATAGTGTCATTAAGCCAATCAATACCAATAATAAAGACTTATTCATGTTCCTGCTCCAATGCTTTGAAGACCAATTCTACGCGTTGCGGTGCAAAGACTCTTGCTAATAAACGCAAGCGTTCGAATACAATGTTACGTTGCAAAAAAAGCCCTGCTAACAGGTTATCAGGCGTATTATTTTCTTCCGCGAACATTAATACTTTGGAGGCGGAGCCAGGGTCAATCGTATCAATTGCCTGTAAAAGACGTAAAATACGCGATGTTTTGATGTGAGCACAAATTTCTACAAAGTTTTTTTCTTTGCTTAATTCAAAAGAGGACAGTTGATCTAGCCCATTGCCAATAGCTGATAACGCTTTTTCTAATTCTGGATCACCGTCCAGTGTCCAGTTTTCAACACTTTCCATGAAAGAGATCACTCGGAAGATCATGGGGTCTTCATGGTTCTTCCAGAATTCATGTGAAGCGTGTAAATCTATACTTGGCATATCAATACATCCCAGTCTACGATCTGCAAGATTTTAATAATACATGATAATAGATAATGTGGATAGAGAAGTTGTTTTTTTGATAGGTGAATGCTAAGGTAACTCATACTATTCAACGTGTGGATTGACATGGCAGTTAAAGATATATTCAAAATTTCACGCAAGACATTTTTTAACCCCACTGCATGGTTAGGTACCCATGAGATCAGTGGTTATACGCGTTTAATTGGTAGCACACTTAAAACAGCCTTTACGCCCGATAAAACACGGCGTGTTGAAACTTTCGAACAAGCGTTAGAGCGCTTAAATGTCACAGAGACGGATTTACAACGTAATGCCCAGCGCTATCAACTTTATGCCTGGGTTTTTATCGCATTGAGTGCTGGTTCAATTCTCGCGAGTTTTTATTATTTATTCCATCATGGCACATTCGCAGGTTGGTGTTTGGCTATGGTTGTTGCTGCTTTATTAGCAGCCAACGCGTTCAAGTTTGATTTTTGGCATTTCCAAATTAAATATCGCAAATTAGGTTGTACTGTTGAGGAATGGTGGCGTGGCAAGCTCAATGACGAGGGTCAAACAGGATGAGTGCCAATCTTTTTACCCTTGCTTCCAATGATCAATCTGTTTATTACCTCGGCCAGATTTTTGGCAATATCCCAGGTATTCTACCCCTTTCAAATGGTCCATTATTATTAGGCGTATTGTTTAAGGTCTTAAATACAGCCGCGCTTTCCGTAGGCGCGATGATTGTGACTTATACCACAGTTGTCGGTTTGTTAGCGACAGCCAGTGAAGGTGAATTTTTAGGTAAAAAATGGAGCGGCTTGTGGGTGCCTATTCGTACGGTATTAGGTATTGTCGGTCTTTTTCCCTCGGCTGGCGGATACTGTGCCATTCAAATGATTATTATGTGGCTGATTTTGCAAGGTGTCGGTTTGGCAGATGCTTTATGGACGACAACTATGACATTTATACAGCAAACGGGTACCCCGTATGCGCGTGTTGATTTTCCTGAAGTCATTAGTGGCAAAATTGCTCCGATGATGAAAAGTTTATTTAAAGGATTGGTTTGCAGAGAAAGCATGCTGGCAACTTATGATATACCTAAAATGACGGATAAAACGAAAGTTTCTTATTATTGTTATGAAAATCCTTCAGATCCGTCCTGTGAAAAAAAGCTCCTGGAGCTAGCTCCTAATGCTAATGAAAATCCTGATAATTTGACTTATGATTTAGGGTTTGGTTGCGGTAC
>JBEPVM010000025.1:0-26195 GCA_041690995.1 Gammaproteobacteria bacterium
GTTCACGTACAGTTCTGAGAGCAGCGTTGGGGGAAGTTCCTAGCGCTGACTCACCGCTGAATTAATTATTTATTATTATTAAATGCGCCTAACAGCATTAATAAATTCTGAAATAACATTTGTATGTCGAGATAAAGGCTAACCGTTGCCATAATATAATTCCTCTCGCCGTTATGGATAATACGGCTCGTATCATACAGTATTAGCATCGTGGAAATTAAAGTGAGGAGGGTAGAAATAGCCAGTTGCATAGCAGGCATTTTTAAAAAAATGTTCGCTAACATCGCGACTATGCAAACCACCAGGCCAATCATTAAAAATTTGTTCCAATGGCTTAATTCTTTTTTGGTGACTAACACATAAGCAGAACAAATAAAGAAAGTAATGCCAGTACCGCCTAAGGCAGTTAATATTAATTGTCCGCCGTTGCTGTAACCATGAATAAAGGAATTGAGCATTGGCCCTAAGGAATAACCCATACAGCCTGTGAAGGCAAATACAGCTAGTATTCCCCAGCCGCTATTGCGAAGTGCAGTTGTTGCGAATAAAAGTATAAAAGAGAAAATAAAAGCAACAATGGATGAGCCAAAGCTTGCTTGCGTCATCGTAGCGAAACCAGCTGCGGCTGCGCTAAATAACAGGGTTAGACTTAACAATAAATAGGTATTTCGTAAGACAGTATGTGTGCTTAATAAGGATTCTCGGCGTTGACTGAGTGTCGTTTCATTGCGTTGCATAACCTTTCCTCGCTTAAAAAAAACGATTATATCATCATTATTCAGTTGAATATAGTAGTGAATTATCGTTAAATGTGCGCGTGATATACAATTAGGAGAGATGGCTGAGCGGTTGAAAGCGGCGGTCTTGAAAACCGTTGAGTCCTTACGGGCTCCGGGGGTTCGAATCCCTCTCTCTCCGCCATAAATGACCATGATGATTAATATCAAAGACTTTCTCAAAACACTTCCCATGCAACCTGGCGTTTATCAAATGCTAGGAGAGAAAGGGGAAGTGCTGTATGTAGGCAAAGCCCGTCATCTTAAAAAACGCGTTGCCAGTTATTTTTCCAGTAAGCAAAAAGATATAAAAACTCAGGCATTACTCAGTCATATTAAAGATATTTCTGTGACTCCCACCTCTACTGAAAATGAAGCGCTTCTGCTTGAGTGTCACCTCATCAAAAAACATAAGCCGCACTATAATATTTTATTTCGTGACGATAAAAGTTATCCGTATATTTTGATCACAGAGGAACGCCCTTATCCTTGTATTAAATTTTATCGTGGGGAGAAAGAAGCTAAAGGAAAATATTTTGGGCCTTACCCCAACATTATTGCCGTTCGGGAAGCCATTCATTTAGTGCAAAAAATATTTGGTTTGCGTGTCAGCAACGATCGCTATTCTCCAAATCGCACGCGCCCCTGTCTAAAATACCAAATAGGATTATGTTCAGGCTCTTGTGCGGGTTTGATTTCTGAAAAAGAATATAAAATCAGCGTACAAAACGCAATTTTATTTTTACAAGGAAAAAGGAAACGGGTGTTAAGCCAATTAAATCGCCAGATGCAACAAGCATCACGTGCATTAAACTATGAAATGGCTGCAAAAATACGCGATCAAATAGCTCGTTTTCAAGTTATTCAAGAAGAATCTAATGTCAGTGTTAGCAATAAACCAGACTATTTTATTGTGTTGGAATCCCTGCTGGCCACAGGGGGCGTGACTAAACCTATCAAAAAAATAGAGTGTTTTGATATTAGTCATATCATGGGCGAGGCAACAGTCGGTTCTTGCGTTGTCTTTAATCCAGAGGGGGCAGACAAAAGGGATTACCGCCGGTTTAATATTAAAAATGTCACACCCGGTAACGATGTGGCCGCGATTCATCAAGTGGTATTTCGGCGATATCAGCGATTACAAGCAGAATCATATCCATTGCCTGATCTGGTATTGATTGATGGGGGTCTTGGGCAATTAGCAGCTGCACATAAAGCACTTAATGAATTAAATATCCATGAAATTATTTTAGTCGGCGTAGCAAAAGGCGCAGGTCGCAAACCTGGCCTCGAAACACTTTATTTTTCCAATAAATCTGCAATCAATTTACCGAAGGATTCTCCCGCATTGTTGTTAATCCAGCAAATTCGTGATGAAGCACATCGCTTTGCTATTACCAGTCACAGAAAACAGCGTGCTAAAAAACGTTTCACCTCATCACTTGAAAAAATACCAGGAATAGGCAAGAAAAGGCGACGTGAATTATTAACTCACTTTGGTGGTATTCAAGAGATTAATCGTGCTAGTCTTAAAGAGCTTTCTGAGGTAACAGGTATCAGTGAGTTTCTTGCAAAACAGATTTTTAAAGCTTTACATAGTAATGGTGAATAATTTAAGCGATTTTTATGACTAACTTACCTAATCTTTTGACATTTATTCGGATCGCGACTATTCCGTTTTTAGTCTTCATTTTTTATTTGCCTGTGTCTTGGGGACATACAGCAGCCGCGATTATTTTTGGCTTGGCTGCGCTGACAGATTGGTTAGATGGCTACTTGGCGCGTAGTTTGAAACAATCAACGCGGTTGGGGGCGTTTCTTGATCCAGTGGCAGATAAATTAATGGTTTCTATCGCGCTGGTACTCATTGTGGGGGAACCACAATTTCAATTTATTAGTCTGCCTGTCGCTGTTTACGCTATCCCCATTGCAGTGATTACTATACCTGCGGCTATTATTGTTAGCCGTGAAATTGTTGTTTCTGCTTTACGTGAATGGATGGCGGATATGGGTAAACGCGCAAGTGTAGCAGTATCGCGGTTGGCGAAAGTAAAAACATCGGTGCAGATGATCTCCCTGGTTATTTTGCTGTACTGTACCCCCAAGAGTCATGTATTTATCGCCATTGCAGGGTATATATTGCTTTATGTCGCTGCTGTCTTAACGATATGGTCTATGGTGCTCTATCTGAAAGTTGCCTGGCCAGAATTAAAGAATCAATCGTAGCAATAGAGACCGTTTATTTAACGGTGTCCGCACTATTGATGCAGTTTTTTCAGATTCTTTGCTTGACACGGCACTACCCTACGATAGAATGTGCGCTTATTTTATAAAAAGCGGGAATAGCTCAGTTGGTAGAGCACAACCTTGCCAAGGTTGGGGTCGCGAGTTCGAGTCTCGTTTCCCGCTCCAGATTAATATTTAAGTATGTTGCGATATGTTCGTGGCTGGGTGGCAGAGTGGTTATGCAGCGGCCTGCAAAGCCGTGGACGCCGGTTCGATTCCGACCTCAGCCTTTTTTGCAAAAAGCACGAGCTTTTCTTGTGCGTAGTATATAAAAGTAATATGCTTTTTTACCTTATAGAATGGGGTGTTCTTCGAGGGGAGAGACGTAGTTCTCCCCTCTAAGTGCAAGCACAAGCTTTGCTTGTGCGTAGTATATATTAAAGAGTTCGCCCGGGTGGCGGAACAGGTAGACGCAAGGGACTTAAAATCCCTCGAGGGGTAACCTTCGTGCCGGTTCGATTCCGGCCTCGGGCACCAAAAATAGTAGAATAGGGGAGACGTTCATTTAACTCTGTCATTCCCGCGAAGGCGGGAACCCATTCTGCCCTGTAGCTAAGCTGACCTGACCTGACCTTAGTAAAATAATTTCTATTGACCGAGTTAAGTGTTTAGTTGCACGATACAATAGGTTCCCGCCTTTGCGGGAAGGACACAGTTAAACTAACATTATCGAATGATGGACAGGAAAAACACGCATGACGTTTGTTGTCACAGAGCAGTGTATTAAATGTAAATACACAGACTGCGTTGAAGTCTGTCCTGTCGATTGTTTCTATGAAGGCTCTAATTTTCTTGCTATTAATCCCGATGAATGTATTGATTGCGCACTGTGTGTGCCTGAATGTCCTGTGAATGCGATTTATTCTGAAGATGATCTTCCTGAACAATACCAATCTTATTTACAATTGAATAAAGAGCTTGCAGAGAAATGGCCTAATATTACACGTATGAAAGCAGCGCCTCTTGATGCCGATCAATGGGCTAACCGTCCAAACAAAATAGAGTATTTAGAAAAATAGCTATAAATCAATGGCATAAGTTAAAAATTTAATATGCTTGCTTAAGATAGAGAATTTGTGTAAATTTATCTCACTTCTGGAAAGAGGGAGCTAAGATGTTTATAAAGAAACCCAAAGTAACGCCAGCGCAAGCTCGAATAAAATTAGCAATAGATTATTTGTATTTAGACCCCTCCTGCGGGGGGTGTACGACAGAAACAATAGATGCTAGCACGGATGTGACTGTTGTATTTAAAAGCCCAGAAGTGTCGGAAACGGTATTCAACAAAATTAAGAAGAAGTCAGGAGCATTATCCAGAAAAAAAGTCGGAATATGGAATGGCTTTGAGATGGCCAGCCCAGCAATGCAGCCTGGTGAAGCTGACAATAAACCTGGATTTCAATTGACACCCCCACAACAGCAGGCAATTTATAAGTGGGCTCTGGACAAGGCAAGAAATATTATACAAGAACCGATGAAAAATTTGTTGAATGATAATAACGATTTCTTTCGGGGATATAAATTATCATCTCGCGGAAAAGCCTATATACAAAAACGGTATTGTTCATTCTTTCCTGATTCCTCCGCTCCTGGAAGCAAAGAAAAAGAACTTACGCTTGAAGATATACTACAATTTCTGAATGAGATAAAAGATTTACCTCTGTCGATGGATGTAAAAATAGCGTTTATGATTTGGTACGTGGCACTTTTTTTTCTTATGACTGTTTCTGTAGCAGCGTTACTAGGCATGGCACCGCTACTGGGTAGTCTAACAGCCCCATTAGCGGCATTAGCAGGAGTATATTTTGTTGGCGTTTCGCTGTGGGCTAAGAAGTATCAACATGAGAAAGAAAGAGATCAAGAGTGCCTGGCGAAGGTATTCTTGAGTAATCAGACAAGCCCTTCTCTGAGTGCCCTTCCTCCTAGTCCTGCTTTAGAGGTACTACGAGGAAAGTAAGAATATAAAATATAATACAAGCATCAACACGTAAAATGATTGCCAGACTGACATTATGAAAATACTGGGTTTTGATACTTCTTCCACGGCTTGTTCGGTTGCTTTACTCATTGATGATAAGGTCAGTGCATTGCATAGGATAATGCCGATGCAACAAGCACAATCTTTATTGCCTATGATTGAAGAATTATTGCTATCAAATAAAATTACATTAGATCAATTGGATGCAATTGCTTTTGGTTGTGGCCCTGGAAGTTTTACGGGCGTACGTATCGCGGCAAGCGTTGCACAAGGGTTAGCGTATGCCTTGGAGTTACCTGTGATTCCTGTTTCATCCTTAGCTGCCTTGGCACAAGCCGCTTATGAAAACTTACAGTGGGAAAAGTTATTAGTGGCTATTGATGCGCGTATGCAAGAAGCTTACTGGGGCGCTTATTACATTCATCAACAGGGGCTTGCTGTATTAATTAATCAAGAAGTCGTTTCTACGCCCAAAGAAATTTTTTCTTTAGAGGATGATTTTTATGGCGTAGGAAACGCGTGGGATATTTATAAAAATAAAATTATATACTTGCCACGAGCAGTGGACGTGACACAATTACCAACCGCAAAAGCTATTTTAACGCTCGCCCAAGTGAAATATAAAAATAGCGAGTGGGTTCATGCACGTGATGCGTTGCCTGTTTACTTACGGGAGACGGTGGCAAAAAAAAGGTAAGGGAATAAGTTTCGTCTTTCTTTTTATTGTATTTCTATTTCTAAAAGAGATAAAATTCAGCCTATTAGATTATTAGAATAGATAAATCACGCCGTAGGAGGCCAAATTTTTTTATGCCAGATCAACATGGTTGTGAGCTAAAAGAAGTAATCAAAAAATTAAATGATCATTTAAAGAGCAAAATACCTGAAGATCAAATAGAGTTATTGGAAACATTTGCGCAACGGTATTATGCGTCTGTTTCATTAGAAGATATTAAAGCGCACTCTATTGAAGATTTAGCAGGTGCGCTTATTTCCCACTGGAATTTGATTTATCAACGTAAGCCAGATGAAACAAAAGTTAGAGTTTTTAATCCTAACCTAGAAAAAGATGGATGGCAGTCGGAACACACTATTATAGAAGTATCGCATGACGATATTCCTTTTTTAGTAGATTCTATCCGCATGGAACTTGATCGTCGAGGTATATTAATTCACTTTGCAATTCATTTTGGCGGGTTTAAAGTCATACGTAACTCACATTCCTGTATTGTTAAGATTTTGCCTATCGGTATAACAGATCCTAAAGGGACTTCAGAAGCGCCTATTTATTTTGAGATTGATAGACAAATTGATCTGATGAAAATGGACGAGTTACGTACTGATATTATAGAGGTATTAAAAGACGTACATTTAGCGGTTTTTGATTGGCACAAAATTGTTGCGCAGGTAGAAGAAGCACTCTATGAGCTAGAACAAAATCCACCACCGCTTGATCTCTCTGAAATAGAAGAATCAAAAGATTTTTTACGTTGGTTAATCAGTAATCATTTCACTTTTTTCGGCTTCCGGCATTATAAACTTATTGGCAATGGAACTAACCGCGCTTTACAAATTATTCCAGGAGCAAGTTTAGGGGTGCTACGTGATGACAGCACGGCAGTTGCATTAAGAAATTATGCAGATTTGCCTCCTGAAGCACGCCAACTTGCCTTGGGAAATAATATCTTAACTATTACTAAAACTAATACGAAAGCGACTGTGCATCGTGATGATTATACGGATTGTATTGGCGTCAAAAGTTTTAATGAAAAAGGAGAGTGTATTGGCGAACGGCGTTTTGTGGGGCTTTATACCTCAACGGCGTATCATTCGAGTCCACGATATATTCCATTCTTAAGGCATAAAGTTGAAAAAATCATGCAGGAGTTGCATTTTCCATCAGACAGTCACAATGGAAAAGAAGTCGTCCATATTTTAGAAACATTGCCGCGTGATGATTTATTTCAAGCGACACATGAAGAGCTTTTATCTCTCACGTTAGGTATTTTACAGTTGCAAGAACGTAAACGTGTACGACTCTTTGTGCGTAAAGATGCGTATGGACGTTATTTTTCTTGTCTGGTGTATGTGCCTCGCGATATTTTTACCACTGATTTGTGCATGGCCATGCAAGATATTTTGATGGCTGGCTTTAAGGGAACTGAAGCGAATTACTCTTCCTATTTTTCTGATTCTGTTTTAGCGCGTATTCATTATCTTATTCGTGTTAATTCTAAAGCGCCTGTTGAATATGATATAGCCGCGCTGGAGCAAAAATTAATCGCAGTCGCTCGTTCCTGGAGCGATGAGTTAAAATCGCAATTAATCGAAGAATTTGGTGAAGCCGAAGGTTTAAATTATTTCTCAAAATATCGTAAAGCGTTTCCCTCAAGTTATACTGAATATTATTTACCGTATACGGCTATTGATGATATAAAAAAAATAGAAACGCTCATACCCGAAAGTCCGTTAGGCATGATTTTTTATAAAGCAAGTAAATCTGCATTACGGTTAAAAATATTTCATAGTGAACATGCTATTGCATTATCAGATGTATTGCCTACATTAGAAAATATGGGTTTAAAAATCAATGGCGAACGGCCACATGAAATTATTTTTCGTGATGGCCAGGTGGTGTGGCTCAGTGATTTTAGTATGGAGTATGTGAACAATAAAGAAATTGATGTTCCATCGCTAAAAGAAAATTTTCAAGAGGCATTTTTAGCTATTTGGTTTGGTTATGCTGAAGATGATAGGGTGAATCGTTTGGTTTTGGAGGCAGGGCTAACTTGGCGTGAAATCACTATTTTGCGGGCATATACTAAATATTTTCGTCAAATTGGTTTTACATTCAGTCCAAACTATATTGAGGTTGCGTTGGTTAATAATGCAAATATTGCCAAGGAATTAGTAGATTTATTTACTTTGCGTTTTTCACCTGAGGATGTCAATAAACTGAATACATCTAATATAGCAAATACACCTGATATATTAGCGTTAGTCGATCGCATTGAAAAATCACTGCAAGAGGTAGCCAGTTTAGATGAAGATAAAATTTTGCGTCGTTTTTTGGAAGTGATGCTTGCGACTCTCCGTACGAATTATTTTCAACAAACGGAAGATGGCCTGCATAAAACTTATATTTCATTTAAGTTTGATCCAGCCATGATCTCAGAATTACCTTTGCCAAAACCGATGTATGAAATTTTTGTGTATTCTCCTCGGGTAGAAGGTGTGCATTTACGAGGTGGAAAAGTCGCAAGAGGTGGAATACGTTGGTCAGATCGTCGAGAAGATTTTCGCACAGAAGTACTCGGCTTGATGAAAGCACAACATGTGAAAAATTCGGTGATTGTTCCTGTAGGGGCAAAAGGGGGGTTTTTCCCTAAATTATTACCTATGGACGGTGATCGTGATGCTGTCATGGCTGAAGTCGTCTATTCTTATTCTACATTTATTCGGGGCTTATTAGATATTACGGATAATATTATAAATCACCAGATTGTTTCGCCACAGAATGTTATTCGTTATGATGATGATGATTTTTATTTAGTGGTGGCTGCTGATAAAGGAACGGCTACCTTTTCAGACATTGCAAATGGCATTGCGAAGGAGTACCAATTTTGGCTGGATGATGCTTTCGCGTCAGGTGGTTCAGCAGGTTATGATCATAAAAAAATGGGAATTACCGCACGCGGCGCCTGGGAATCTGTTAAACGTCATTTCAGAGAGATTGGCATCAATCCTGCAAAAACTGATTTCACCGTGATTGGTATTGGGGATATGAGCGGTGATGTGTTTGGCAATGGTATGTTATTGTCAAACCATATTAAATTGGTAGGGGCATTCGATCATCGACATATCTTTCTTGACCCTAATCCCAATGCGCAAATAAGCTTTGAAGAACGGCAACGATTATTTCATTTACCGCGTTCGAGTTGGGCTGATTACGATGCAAAATTAATTTCGGGAGGGGGCGGGGTTTTTAGTCGTTCGCTCAAATCTATTAAAATTTCGCCTGAAGTAAAAGCATTATTAGGGATTGAAAAGGATCAGCTTGCGCCTAATGATTTAGTTCGTGCGATGTTAACAGTCTCTGTTGACTTGATTTTTAACGGCGGTATAGGCACGTTTGTGAAAGCAAACACGGAGTCTCATGCGGATGTGGGTGATAGAACGAGCGATGGGATTCGTGTGAATGGGAATGAATTAAAAGCGCGTGTTGTGTGTGAAGGAGGCAACTTAGGGTTTACTCAAGCTGGTCGTATAGAATATTCATTAAATAACGGCATTATTTCCACTGATTTTATTGATAATTCTGCTGGCGTTGATTGTTCCGATCATGAAGTGAATATTAAAATTCTTTTACATAAACTTGTATTAGATGGAGAGATGACGCTAAAACAGCGTAATATTTTACTGGAAAAAATGACAGTGGAAGTGGCAGAGCTAGTATTAAGTAATAATTATCAGCAGACACAAATTTTAAGTCTGGAAAGCTCAGTCACCCTATTTACGACAGAATTATTTAAACGGTTTATGAATGAACTGGAAAAACGCGGCCAATTAAATAGACAACTCGAGTTTTTGCCTGACGAAAAAACATTGTTAGAGCGTAAAATAAATGGCCAAGGATTAACGCGGCCTGAGCTTGCAGTGTTGATTGCTTATAGCAAAATGAATTTAAAGCGAGATATTTTAGCGTCAAAAATACCTGAGGACCCTTATTTTTCAAAATATCTTTTGCTTGCTTTTCCTCAAATGTTACATAAAAAATATTTTCCGCAGATGAAGGAACATAGTCTGCGCTCTGAGATTATCGCTACACAATTAGCTAAAAGCATAACAGATCGAATGGGCGTTTATTTTGTAGAACGCTTACAACGTGAAACAGGCGCATCTGTTGAGTTTGTGATACGTGCTTATGTGATCGCGGATGAACTTTATAAGCTAAATACATTATGGCATCAAATCGAAGAATTGGATTGGGTAGTCAGTTCCGCCATACAGCAAAAACTGATGCTGCAGATTTATTATTTAATTCGTCGCTCAACGCGTTGGTTTTTACGTAATAGTAAACCTGATATACAAATTGAAAAAACAATTGCTGACTTTAAACCGCCATTAGCTGATCTTATGAAAAAAATACCGCAGCTTTTAACGGAAAGTGAGTGCGCTCAATTAAAAGCTAAAACCCAAGAATATATCGCTGAAGGTGTACCTGCGGTATTGGCAAATAAAATCGCAAGTTGTGATCCTTTATTTACCTCGTTGGATGTTGTTGACGCTGCTATAAAACACCATTTTGATATTTCCGAGGTAGCCAAAACATATTATATTCTTGACTTAAAGTTAGAATTAAATTGGTTACGAGAACAAATGAATGCTTATTCTATAGAAAATCAATGGGATGAGTTAGCGCGTTCTGCCTTTCGTGATGATTTAGATCGTGCTCAAAAGAAATTGAGTATCAGCGTACTTAAATTAAAATCAAAAAAAATGGTTGGCAAATTAATAGAAGAGCGAATTGAGTACTGGATCAATCAAAATAAACATTTGATTGATCGCTGGCAAAATTTACTTGCTGAAATAAAATCAAGTCCGAATGTTGCATTTGTCACTTATTCAGTGATTTTGCGCGAGCTATTTGATTTTGCTCAGGCATAGAAAGGGAACGATCTAAGCACCACTACAATAAGTGAGAAAATAAATGACTTCCATAAATATTGCTATTATTGGCGCAACAGGTATCGTTGGGTCTACGTTATTATCTATTTTAGAAGAACGCCAGTTTTCCATTAAAAAACTTTATCTGCTGGCAAGCGCGCGGTCTGTCGGCCAATTATGTGAGTTTAAAAACCAATCTTATTGGATTGAAGATGTTGCTCATTTCGATTTTAGTCAAACACAACTTTGTTTTTTTTGTGCGAGCAATGCTATTTCCGAAGAATATGCGCCTAAAGCAGTGCAATCAGGTAATATTGTCATAGATAAAAGTTCCTATTTTCGTAATCACAAAGATATTCCATTGATTATTCCAGAAGTGAATCCCGAAGCGCTTTCTGATTTTGGTCAGTCAGGTATTATCGCAAGTCCCAATTGCAGCACTATACCGATTGCCATGGCATTAAAACCGATTGATGAAGCAGTAGGTATTACGCGCGCAAATATTGCGACTTATCAATCTGTTTCGGGTACGGGTAAAGACGCAGTGACTGAGCTTGTAGAGCAAACAGTGCAATCATTGAATGGGATGCCCATTAAAATGAATGTTTATCCTCAGCAAATCGCATTTAATGTATTACCGCATATTGATGAATTTATGGAAAATGGGTATACCAAAGAAGAAATGAAATTGGTGAATGAGTTGCAGAAAATTTTTCATAATCCCGCGCTGGGTGTCAACCCAACGGCTGTGCGAGTGCCTGTTTTTTATGGTCATGCGGCGGCTGTGCATGTTGAAACAAAAAAGAAAATCACCGCAAAAAAAGCAATGAGTTTATTAAATAAAATGCCAGGCATTAAACTTAAAAAACCTTACCCGACACCTGTACAAGATGCAGCAGAAAAAGATGAAGTCTATGTAGGCCGAATTCGGGAAGATATTTCTTGTGAAAACGGACTTAATTTTTGGGTAGTAGGAGATAATTTACGTAAAGGGGCTGCATTGAATGCTGTACAAATTGCCGAGCTATTAATAAAGATGAAGAAACTATGCTGATTTTTTTTATTTTTATTGGGTTTATTTTATTAGGAAGCGCGGCTATTGCTTTTATTTATTTTAAGAAAAAAAGAATGATTAAAATAACTCCAAAATCAGTACGAGAACCTATCAAAAAATCTACTGTAGTTATTACAAGCCAGGATATTAAAGCCATTGCAGGAGAAGACATGATCGCCACACAACTGGATTTAGCAAGGGCTTATATCGAGATAGGTAAAATAAGACTTGCTAAAAAGATTCTTGACCATGTAGCTCAGCATGGAAATTCAGGCCAACAGCGCGCAGCTTATCAACTTATGACAACTCTTTAAAAAAAGTAACTGTTTCCCGCAATCACGGGACGGCGCGGATACTCAGGAGCTTTCCTTAAGTCGACACCATTGACTGTTCCCAGCCTCTCTCAATTACCCACAAATAGAAATTGTGCATGTTAATCATTTCGAGGACGTTAGAAGAGCCTGTTGCCCTTTTGTATGTGAATAATTTTAAGGACATTTTTTTAAAAAATAAAGAAGGCTTTTGGCTTTAAATAGGCCGAAGGCCGTCAGAAATCAGCCCAGGCAAAGAGCGCGTTTTTCGCGCCTATAGTCTGGGTAAATAATCCCACCTATTGCTGCGTAGAACTCCTTCTAGTAAGCTGCGTTGTAGATTGAGAGGCAGCAGATGGAGGAGACATTGTTATTGGCAAAGTTCCTTTTCTTCCGGCTGTAGTAGGAGCAGCTTTAAACACCTTGCTAGAATGCCCTAAAGAGTATTCATTTCTTTTTACCAAGGTAAGGGCATTTCGAAAAGCCTCATAAAGTGCAGGGTCTTTCTCTCTACATTCAAAGACCAGTTTTTTAATAAATTTCTGAAACCCAGCTTCAAAATGTGGATAGTGCTCGGGATAATCTTCTAATAAAGTACGCAGAATGGCAGCTGCAGCTATTTTATGATCTTCTTTATCAGCATTCGCTGGTTGCAGCAGCGGCTCGAATTCTTTAAAAGCTTCCTGGATATAGTAACAATAAGTAGGACTCAATTCTTGTTCCCCTGTTTTTTCTTGTTCTTGTTTTAATTTAGACAAGAGCATACTTGCTAATTCAATCTGCCCCTTACGACAAGCTATTTGCAACAAAGTCGTTCCTCGAAGCCCTTGATTTAAAAAAGCATCAGGCATTATGATGTCGATAATTTTAACTTGGTGTTGGTCAGCTAATGCAAGGGCATTCTCAATGGTAGGAAGGTGAACATGTAAGACATTTTGTTCTCTATCCGTTAGGATGGCACTGGCACAACGTTGCGCGATAAGAGCGCCCCAGCCTTCTTGTGGTGGGACTCTACCACCGGTCGAATAAGAGGCTTCCCCATAAAAATCTTTCTTTTCTCCTCGCAGAGGGGAAGAGGGGTTTAGGGTTTTAGCGCCATTTTCTTCTAATATCTGTTTAACCCATTCAAGGTTTTTTAATATTTGTTTTTCTTCGTCTAATTGTTGGTTAAGAGAGATCAATTCTTGTTCGGGACGGTTCTTATTATTATCCCCCCCCATAAAGGAACTGGCTCTATCCATAAAAACATACTTAGCCGAATGAGATGGCCTTCTTCCCAAATCGCGTATTTGCTGCTCTAATTTAATGCAGGTTTCTTTTTGCTGTGAGATGACCCAACGACTTAAGTCAAGTGCCGAGTACTGCGAAGCTTCATGAGCTTTAAGTAGCTGCAAAGGGGATTTATAAGGCGCCGTGGCAAGAGAATTAGGATCAGCCCCAAAGTCAATAAGTACTTGAATGAATTCAGGAGAAGCTTTTCGAATGATTGCTTCATGCAAGGGTGTGTAACCCCAACCATTTTGGATATTAACGTGCTGTGAGACCTCAGGCAAACGGAAAAAACCAAGCAGCTTTGCTTTATTGAGGTGATCGTTAGATGCAGCAAAACAGATCCAATGTAAAGGGGTTTCATACACATGTGCCCTAGGTCCCTGTGTTCTGATAGTAGTGTAAGCCTCCATTGGATAGGTTTTGCAGTGCCTGAAAATGGAATCCCACCGGTAGTAGGATGAGTTAGATAAATCTCGTAAATCAGAATAGAACCTTTGCTGTTCCAGGGGTGAAGGGGTCGCGGCAGAGGAGGGCATGTTTTCTTCTTCCACTTTTTCTTCACCTCTCGCAAGGGGCGCCATTTCCTGGGGGGCTGTTTGCTGCGCTTTATGATGATGTCTTAGGAGTACTTCATTTAAAAAATAATCGGGTCCAATATTAAAATCAAAGGAATAATAGGGTTCCGTGAGTTTATTATCGCCAGCCCCGACAATTTTTCTTTGCTTGTTAATCTGGGGAAACCCTGCACGCAAATAGTAATTGTCTGTTAAACCAAAAGCGTCTCTGACTTTTTGCTCTAAAACAGCGAGTTCCTCTTTGCTTTCATCTCCATTAATTGGAATTACAAAAGTTAAGCGGTCTCGTTCCAAACTAAACGAACCACCTAGACCATCCATAGTTCTACGAACATAAAAGTTAAGTCTTTCAATAGCAAGAATAGATTTCTTCATATCTTCAAACATAGCAGCGGGGTCAGGGGCAGCCTGAAAATAGATATAACTTGACGCAGGATAAAAATCGTTTTCTTTCCCCTTTGCATAGACTACCCCCACAATGGGAGCGCCTGCTACTAAATTTCCCTCTGCGTCCACTAGCTCGGTATAGCCAGGAGGAACTGTATTGAATCCAGGTACAGGCTGTTTTGTTTTAGCCAGGGCGCTTCCTAGCTTTCTTTTTTTAAATGTATCCACAGCAGCTTTATCTTTATTATCTTTTAGTACCGCGAATTCTTCAGGAGATGGAATATAAACTGTTTCATAAGCAAAACCTTTTGCTTCAATTCCTTCTTGACTATTGGCATACGCATGGGTAGGAACAGTAAGGTTGTTTCTGCGTATTTCCTCCATTTTCTCTTGCCCGCGCTTTTCAATTAAAGCATAGAGAGTTAAGCTTACATCTTCCAAAGTAAACTGTTCTCCTAGGGTTTTCTGTAATTCTTCTAATCTTTGTTTTATTTGAAGCCGAATAACGGGAGGTAAGATGCCATAATTGACATAGCCTTGTTCATCCCTGACAAATTTATCTTTAATCGCCTGACTGATTCTTTCTTTTTCCAGGATAGACAGTAAATTTTGTTCTAAAAGATCTTGATGCAAAATTTTATATTCATTTTCTTTTAAATAAAGAAGTATCTTTTCAATGTCCAGCTTGCCTTCTGTCTCGAATTGATCACGGAGATGAAATTTTCGACAAAAATCGAGAAGAAAGAGGAGAATTCTTTTAGTAGAAATATTAGGAGATTCATAATTACCACGATGGTAAATCTCTACTTGCTTTAATAGCAAAGTTTCTAAATCTTTTTGTTTTTTACCCGCATAAACTCTTTTATACGTTTCATTATTTTGGTTTTCTAATTTTTCTTCAGGAGATAAAAAAGGATATTTTTTATAAAAAGAAACTGTATTGGAGTTAAAAACAGCATCATCCTCTGGAGGTTTAATAATTAACCCTAATTGATCTTTCATTTGGCGCGTTTTGTAATAGAATTGCACTTCGGGGCCTTTAAAACGGAGGTCTCTAAAATTTCCAGAATTTTCAGCGGCACGCCAACGAGCGACTAGAGAGAGACCTTCAGGTTGCAGTATAAAGCTTTCTAACTCTCTATCTGTGCGGGTAAGAAAAGTATAAGAAAAATTGTAGGTATAGCTTTCGCCAGCCAGTTCAAAGGAAATATCTTTTGTAGCGAATAAATTTTCTATTGCGGGCATATTTAATCTCCTTATTACTGAATTACTGAGAATTTTAAGTTGGAATAATTGCTCTCCTCCTCACTTAATTGTTACTCCCTTAATTTTTATAATTTAGAAAATCTTACGTGCAATTTTTACAGAGAGTTTTTATAACATAGGATCTTTATATAAAGCAACCGATATTTTTTCAATTCCAGCTTACGTTAACACAAAAATTTTAAAGAAATGAAATGTTAACCTATTTGTATATCACTTAAGAAAAAGAAATCGGCTGTTTACTAAAATTTAAAATCAGGGTATTTTGTGTTCTCCCTCACTGTATACAATATATAATCTAAAAAACTATGCGTATTGCACTCGGCATTGAATACAATGGCCATGCGTTTTATGGTTGGCAACGGCAGGCAAATTTACTGACTATTCAAGGTAGCCTTGAAACAGCGTTGACTCGGATTGCAGATGAGCCTGTTACGCTATTTTGTGCGGGTCGCACAGATGCAGGTGTACATGCGACAGGTCAGGTCGCCCATTTTGATACCAATGCCATACGACAAATGCGCGCATGGGTGTTTGGAACGAATGCGCTTTTACCGCCGGGTATTGCGGTTTGTTGGACACAGCAAGTCGATGAAGCGTTTCATGCGCGTTATACAGCTCTATCGCGTTCTTATCGTTATATTATTTATAATTATCCTGCACGACCCGCTCTTCTAACAGCCAGAGCGGCGTGGTATTACGATGTGCTTAATATTGCCATGATGGAGCAAGCAGGGAGCTATCTAATTGGGGAACATGATTTTAGCGCATTTCGCTCAGCGCAATGTGAATCCAAAACACCCATGCGAAATGTAAAATCACTGACTGTCACACGATGCCATGATTATATTATGATCGAAGTGGTAGCAAACGCATTTCTACACCACATGGTGCGTAATATTGTCGGAACATTATTAGAAGTAGGCGCGGGCTTTAAAGAGCCAGACTGGGTTCAGTCTGTGTTAGAAAGTAGAGATAGGCGTCAGGCGGCTGTTACAGCCTCTGCTGAGGGGTTGTATCTGACCCATGTGGCTTATCCTTTACAGTATATTTTTCCAAAAAGAAGCAATATATTACTTTTTTAATACTTAATCTGTATAATCCAAAGACGTTTTTATAAACTGAGTAATATTGCTATGAGCTGGTTTAAAAAATTATTACCTTCACGAATTCGTACAGAGGCTACGACTAAAAAAGGCATCCCAGAAGGATTATGGGCAAAATGCGATAAGTGCAGTGCCGTTTTATATCGCTCTGAATTAGAACGTAACTTGGAAGTTTGCCCCAAGTGCAATTACCATATCCGTATTTCTGCTCGAAAAAGATTACAGTATTTTTTAGATGAAGGCCCCCAGGTTGAAATCGGAGCAGATGTTCTTCCTGTTGATCGACTAAAATTTAAAGATTTGAAGAAATATAAAGATCGTATAGCCACTGCTCAAAAAGACACAGGAGAAAAAGAAGCATTGGTTGTCGTACGAGGACAAGTCTTGGGTTTACCATTGGTAGCAGCCGTTTTTGAATATGGGTTTATTGGTGGTTCCATGGGAGCAGGTGTAGGTGAACGTTTTGTGAGAGGCATCCATGCAGCTATTGAATTTAAAATGCCTTTTGTTTGTTTTTCCGCAAGTGGTGGTGCTCGCATGCAAGAAGCGCTTATTTCACTCATGCAAATGGCTAAAGTCAGTTGCGCACTTGCCTGCTTAGCAGAAGAGGGGATACCTTATATTTCTGTACTGACAGATCCCACCATGGGCGGGGTTTCTGCAAGTCTTGCTATGTTGGGTGATGTGATTATCGCAGAACCTAAAGCTTTGATTGGTTTTGCAGGTCCCAGAGTGATTGAGCAAACGGTTAGAGAAACATTGCCAGAGGGCTTTCAGAGCAGTGAATTTTTATTAGATCACGGTGCGATTGATCTTATTGTCAGTCGTCATGGCCTACGTGCTTGTGTTTCAAGAATATTATCGAAATTAATGCTAACCCGAATAATTAGCCAATCTTAAGAGGTGAGTCGTGGAAATAACTATAGAAAAAAAGAAATTACAACGAATAATCGGAGTATTGATTATTGTTGCAGCGGTGATTGTATTGATTCCTTTGTTTTTCAATAGACAAGTGGTAATTTCGCCATCATCTGATGCCGCTCAAATGACAGTGCCTGCTGTGTCTGATCAGCCAATGGCAGCGGCAGCGCCTATGACGAATCCAGAAACACCCACCGCCAATCATACGAATACTACAACAAATACAGAAACTGAGAATGCTAATTCATTGCCGCCTGCCAATGTGAGTAGCATTGATGCTTCAATGAATTCTGCCGCGCCTGGTGCAACTGTTACAAGAGCACCTGCCACTGCGTTAGATACACAGTTGCAAACAATTACATCAAGTGCCGCACCAAAACAGCCCGCAGTCACTGTGCAAACAGCTGCTCCAGCAGCACAGCCACAAGCCACCGTAAAATATGTAGGGGATACGGTTGAAGTCACGCCAGCCCCTGCGACTAACGTCAATGCCAATGCCAATGTAAATGTAAATGTAAACCCCCCTCAAAATTTGGATGAAAGCACTGCGGAAATTACACCTGCTATAGCAGCAGATATTAACAAAAAGAGTTATATCGCAAGTAACACAACAAGTAATAAACCCAATATGGCTTCTAACGTGGTACAAATAAAAAATAATTTAACTACTGATACGGCCATGCGGGTAAATCCTGCGCTTAATGCCCCCAAAGGGGCGCGCGGTTCCTCCTTTGGAAAACCCCATCGCGTAGCGAATAATTTATTATTACCGAAAAAATCTGCCTGGGTCGTTCAAATGGGCAGTTTCAAAAATAAATCAAACGCGCATCGTTTGGTAAGTCGATTGAAAGCATCTGGGTTTAAAGCCTTTATGCATGAAACTCAATCATCCACCGGAAGTATTCGAACAGCCGTTTATGTAGGGCCTGAGTTTAAAGAAGTTTCTGCAGCAAAACTATCAACAAATATGATGAGTAAAATACATATTCGTGGCTTTGTTGTTCCTTATAAGCCGATGGTATTCTAAATGTCATTACAAGCGACCCTTCATCCCGCAAAGATTTCTACCTTTGTGTTAGTCATGTTTATTGTTGGCACTGTAGATAGCATCCGAAATTTGCCTGCGGCTGCTTTATTTGGTAGCGCGCTTATTTTTTTCTTTATTTTTTCAGCGATTGTATTTTTGATTCCTACAGCGCTTGTTTCAGCAGAGCTTGCTTCGAGCTGGACGGAAAAAGGAGGTATTTGTTATTGGGTAAAATTAGCGTTTGGCGAGAAAGTCGCTTTTATGGCTATTTGGCTGCAATGGATTTCTAATCTGGTGTGGTTTCCTACCATTTTGTCTTTTGTTGCGGGTGTAGTTTCTTATTTGATTGATCCTGGTTTAGTACACAGTAAAATTTATTTAATCAGTGTGATCTTATTGGTTTTTTGGTCTCTCACATTACTTAACTTAAAAGGCATTCATGTATCGAGTCGATTTGTTGCCTTTTGTACGATCACAGGCATGGCTATTCCAATGGTGCTGATTATTGGGCTTGCTATTGCCTGGTTGATCTTAGGTAACCTTTCTCAAGTACATTTTACGGCAGCAACGCTTTTACCTTCTTTTTCCCATATTGATAGCTGGATCTCGCTCACAGCTATTATGACTTCGTTTGCAGGAATGGAATTAGCCGCAGTTCATGTAAAAGAAATTAATAACCCCCAGAAATCTTTTCCACGAGCACTTTATATTTCAGTTTGGCTTATTTTAAGCACCATGATTTTAGGTTCATTGGCCATTGCGATTGTTTTACCTAAAGAGCAAATTAATTTAGTCGATGGCATTATGCAAGCCTTTACACGTTTTTTTGCAGCTTACCATATTAGCAAGATCATGCCAGTAATTACTGTTATGATATTAATTGGTACATTGGGCGGTATTATCAGTTGGGTTATTTCGCCTGCCAAAGGATTATTGCAAGCAGCGCAAATGGGCTTTTTACCGTTGTTTTTGCAAAAAGAAAATAAGCATGGCGTAGCCGCTAATTTACTCATTACACAAGCTGTTTTAGTCAGTCTTATTTGCGTTGTGTTTTTGCTGATGCCGAGCATTAGCGGCTCTTATTGGTTATTAACCGCATTAAATATACAACTTTATATGCTGATGTACGTGATGATGTTCATTTCCGCACTTTATTTACGTTATAAATTTAAAGATCAGCCAAGGCCTTTTGCGATTCCTGGCGGCAAAACAGGTATGTGGTTTGTCTGCTTATTAGGACTCGTGGGCTGTGCAATTACATTGACAGTCGGGTTTTTTCCACCCGCAGGTATTAATGTCGGTAGTGTTTTTTCTTACGAAGTCATCTTTATTTCAGGTATTATCGTGACGATCTTGCCAACGGCATTTTTTTATTATTACAAGCAGTTAAATTTGGCAGAAGTTCCCGCTAAAGAAAGCGGGAACGACTGAGATATTGAGTTTTGACAGTGTATGTAACATTAAAAAATTAATGTTTGACGTTATGCCAGTTATTATCTTCCATTAAGCAGGCTGTACCATTGTATTGGTGCATTTTGCCCTGTTTGGTTGTTGCCGTAAAATGATATTTGCGACAATTAGAATTGCCCTTTAACGTGAATAGATCACTGGTTGGAGTCATCGTGTAAGTCACACCCGTTTTAGGGTTGACCCATTGAGTGGTGTGATTCACTGGATTACCTTTTATCGCAGCCACGCTTGCCTGGGTATCAGTACTATCCATAGAATGTCCAATAAAGCCACCCATTAACGCACCGCCAATGACGCCAGCACTAATCGCAACAGGATTTCCGCCGAGTGCAGCTAGCCCCAAACCACCGATAGCACCACCAGACACTGCGCCGGCGCCCGTATTTTGACTCTGAGTATTACTAGAGCAGCCAACAAGTCCTATCGTTGAAATTAAAGCCAAGTTGATTAACATCCGTTTCATAAAAATATCCTCCAATGTGATAGCCTGTTTACACGCCTCTACAGAAAAATATTCTTCGTTATTATTGAATAATAAACAAAAATTATCTTCTGAGTGAAAGAAGTATAAAGGGTTATTCATGAAAAAATTATTGGGTATTACCTAAAAAACAGTAGGGAATACCCAGGCAGTAATAAGGGATCATGAGCAATTCCTGCTAAACAAGAGGGCTTCTATTGACAAGGTGTCGATATGCCATTTTCAAAACATTGATTGCCGCCATTTTCATTTAAAGTGCCCCCTGAATTTTGTGTGGGTGTGCCACTGGCTGAGCCTGATGGATTGATAGAAATAGTCGTATTTTGGTAATTTACTGTAGAAGAGCTAGCAATAGATATTCCTGTAATGATGTCATTGTCGCTTGTATTATTAATGATAGAACTATTAACATTTACTGTGCCATTTCCACTTGTGGAAATACCACTTCCTGCTGTATTCGAGATAAGAGAGATAGTAGATTGTAAGATATTAATGTGTGCGCTATTGCTTGTTCCATTGTTTGCTCGATTCAATATGCCACTTATAAGGGTTGCATCACTCCCATTAATAGCAATGTTAGACCCTGTCACTGTTATTGTCCCTAGGCCGCCGCCGAGCGTGGAGTTACTTAAAATACCTGCCAGTATGCCGCCATGGGTCATGCTAGCATTGATAGAGGTGTTTGTAATATTAATTAGCCCTGCTTCGTTATTGACTATACCTAGCGAAGAAGAACTATCGCCAGTGTCAGTGGCAGAGTTAGTAATAGTTAAGTTAAATAGATTTAATTCGCTATTATGTAAATTTCCTACACCGATGCCAACACTTCCAGGGAAAGTGACGCTGCTTGTTATACTGCTATTATAAATATTTAGAGAACCGCTATTAGAATTATTAGCAACGCTTATTCCATTATCAGTAGTCGATGTTTGATTAATATCACTGTTGTAAATATTCACTATGCCATTAGAAGTGGCTGTGTTTAAGAGACCTACTTGATGGGGTTGTGTTCCTCCCCCTGCGTCTAATTGTTCTATTGAATGTCCATTGACTCTGATATTATAAATATTATTATTGCCGTTTAAAATAATAGTATCGTTGATCAACGGTCTATTATCTCCCGTTGCAAGTTGCGTAAAATCACTCGTTCGGCCAAATATATTTTGGCCATTAGAGAAATTAAATCCAGATCCCCCATCAGGATTATCATAAACACCTGGGGCAAAATAGAAATTCGCGTTAGAAGCCAATACATTGACCGCATCAATTTGTGATTGCGCAAGACCCATACAAGGATGCTCAAAAGTACAGCTTTGGAAACCTTCAACAGGCGTAGGTGTTCCATCTGTAAAGAACCATATATTATCTCTGACAACAACAGTATTACCTGTATTAACAAACGCTTTTTGGCTTGGAATACCATCACCATTATTGAGGTTGCCCAAGTGACGCGGAATTTGATCTAACATACGGTCGTGAATATCGAAGTTTTCGGATTGATCGAGTCCACCCAAAGTCAATTTCAAGGTCAAAAGAAACGTATTATGATTGAGGTTATCGTAGCTATCACGCACTTCAACGGAGGCCCATTTATAATTAAGAGGTATCTCAAAACCTGCTTCTATGCCGTTGATATTTGAAGTATAGTGGGGAGTAAAATAATAACCACCCCCAAACACACGCGTTTTCTTGAGCCAGGAAGAAGTATTAAAGGTATGTCCTACTTCTAAATCAAAACCAGGACCTACGTCTTCGAGTAGGCCGAACACAGCATCATATTGCGTATGTACCGCAAAAGAAGTGGTATTAAAACCAAGCGAGCTACCTGTAGTAAACACACCCGTTGATGCGCTTTGCTGTCCTGTGGGGAGATAGCCGTTGAGATGTCCATCCCATTGGGTAGTCATGAATTCGATACCAGGATTGAATACGGTAAAATAATTCGCATTTGGCGTTTTATTATAATCTATGAAAAAATAAGCACCGAAAATAGTATCATTATAAATAACTTTTCGACCGCCGACTCCCATACTGGCAAACCATGCGCTATCATCACCATATTTAGCGCCGATATCTCCATAGAAAATATGCTCTGTGTTACCCCATAATGGAAACATGGCATCACCTTCACCAAAAGTGTTGTCTCCAGAAGTCGCTTCAAGCGATAGCCGGGGTGGTAAGGGTAATGAAATATCACCTTGATAATTTTCCTCAGCGAAAGCAGGAACGATAACGAGGAATAACAATAGACAGCTAAATTTTTTTATGCGGAGAGTAGAGGGAGCCATTTTTCATCCTTGTAAAAGTTTTTCTACAATCTAACTTCCAAGAAGTTTACTAGGATAAGGATTCAAAATCTATAAGCGGATGCCTTAGGCGGTTGATAGTTTTCTTTTATGTATATTTTCATATAACACTAAAGCTGATTTAAATTGCTTAATCATTTCTTTTTTTAATGTTTCAGGCGCAAGCACCTCCGCTTCAGCACCATACCGCATGATATCCATGATGAGTTCGCGGTGATCGCTATAGGGAATCCACAACTCGACTGAACCATCTGCATTGATTTGTTGCTTTTGCATGGGGTGCCATTCTGAACCGCGCACACGCATAGCGGCTTTTCCTGTAAAACGTAAATGTGCTGATACCGATGAAACCCCGGAAAAAATACCGTAACTGGACTCCAAATGCGATGCTAATTGTTCTTCTTCGACATATTTAGCCGCTTCTTCTGTTATTTTTAAAGATTGTATACCCGCCACCCAAAAAGTGCGTAAGGCTTGACGTAAATGACACCATGCGTCTAAATACCAGTTATTTTTGTAATACACTAAACGTTGCGGCGACACAACACGCTTAGAATAATGACCTTGAATGTCTTGATAATATATTTCAATCGCTTCATTCTGCAAGGTTGCTTGAGAGAGAGGGAGAAAAATATCAGACGCAATGTATTGATGTGCAATCGGTATAATATTAATACGTTTCGCAGTATCAGCCAGTGTTTTTCCAGTCACGGCTAATAATTTATTGACTCGCGCTGTGAGGGGACGAAAATAATCGTTGAGTAGACTAGGCTGTAATCGTTCCAACATTTGGGAAATAATTAAAAGCGCTTGCAATTCATTTGCATTGAACCATAGCCCACTGATGTGAGTCGCTTTTGTGTGATCATAATAATACCCTTTATGGTCTTTAGAATACAGAATAGGATAACCATGCTGCTCGCGTAAAACGAGCAGCAATCGTTTCAATGTAGAAAGCGAACATTCTACCTGAGTTAATAACGTCTCTACAGAAATAGGACTCTTATGGTTGCGAAAGAGCCTATCAAGAATCAGGAGACGGTGCAAAGCTTCCATAATATTTCCAAAATAAAACAATCATCTTTTCTGAGTTTTATTTTATCACTTAAGAAACTAGCAAGCTACAGGTTATCATTAGCAGGCTCTACTAAACTTATTTTATTTTTTTGGAACTTTTCCGAAAAAACTCCTAATATTAGCCATGATACAGAAACATGAAGTTTCTCGCTATACTTTAAGACTTGCGATATTTTTATAATAGCCTCTCCTTTTTCGTAAGCGAAGTATGGCTCTAACGGCAAATTATTTTTTTGACAAAACTCTTTTGCCGAAATATAACCCGCTTTTTCTCGAGCTTGTTTTAAACGTATACCGATTTCTTTTCGAAGCGTCATTTCAGTTAACATAAAATTCTCTCCTTACTAAAAGTTAAAATGAGGTGATAGATTACCTAAGTACTAGCTCACCGGCTGACCTTCTGAATATTTTTTTTGATTAATTTGTTATAGTTTGATAAAGATGTCTTAATTTAAAGCAAGAGTTGGATTATGATTCAAAAAATTGTGTCAGGGGGCCAAACAGGGGTTGATCGTGCAGCGTTAGATGTTGCAATTAAATGGAAAATCCCACAGGGTGAAAAAAAATAAAAACGCTTAATATTGCTGAGTCGAGCGAGTCAGAGAGTCCAGGGATATATCAGTTAAGTTTATACACGCTGGAATTTTTAAAGTTTTTTAAGTTATAGCTCAATACTAGCCATGCCTTGCATATACAATACTGCTTTACCACCAATCAAAACGCGGTCACCTTGATACTGACAAAATATTTCGCCTCCACGTTCAGAGACTTGTAGTGCGTATAAATCTGTTTTGTTTAATTTTTTATAGGATCCGCCAGGGTCAGGCTTGCACAATTGTATTTTCTCTATGAATGTGCAATTGTGCAAGCCTGACCCCGTTTCCAAGCCTGACCCCGTTTCACGTTTCATAACCTGCTGATAACGAACCATGCCCACAAATATCAAGCTCATACTCTGGTGTAATCCATCGAATATTAAATTTATTGCCATCACGGACTAAGAATGCTGTGACAGGAAGATTATTCTCTTTCGCAATTGCGTGCAGATCGTCATCAGAAAAGCACTCAGGCAATACACAAACTGCAGCAGGGTTGCCACAAAAAATTTTATCAGTAAATGCGTCAACATGATAAATGTGAAAATTTCTTACTGATTTTTCCATAATTTTTTTACTCTCTGAAGATAGTAATTTGTAATAGGCGTAGTGTGATAATCCTATCAAACCTACCTTATCCACCTATAGATTTCATCATAGGTACCCGCAATAAAATCTGCCTTTTCAAGCATTGATTTCTCATGTGAAGTGGTAATGCCTATCACAGTCATGCCAGCCCCTTTTGCTGCTGCCACTCCTACTGGTGTATCTTCAAGAGCTAAACAATCTTCTGGTAGTACATTTAAACGATTAGCAGCTAATAAATAGCCTTCTGGCGATGGCTTTCCTGCGCTCACGTCATCAATTGAAATAATATGTTTAAAATGAAATCTCAGCTCCCCATTTTCAAGTTTTACCAAGGTAGCTTCAATTTCTTCTCTGGTGGCACCACTACAAATAGCAAAGTGATTTATAGTTTTTGCGCAAGCTTCTAAGAACCCTTTAATGCCACTTACTCCATCGAGTGAAGTATGACTGGCAACATAGTCCTTGTAGGCTATTATTTTTCGTTTTCTTAATGCTACAACTTGATCGGGTGGGAGTTGTATGTTTTTCTCTCTCAAAATAAGATCAAACATTTCATTATCTGATAGCCCTACATAATGTTGAAAATATTGATCCTCTGGAATAGTAAATCCCAACTCTTTAAACACTTGGTTACATGCCTGTAGATGTATTTTTTCACTATCAAATAACACCCCATCAAAATCAAAAATGATTGCTTTGAATTTCACAGCTTAAACACCCTTAAGTGGGGAAAGACCCAATTTTACTATGCCGGTGAGCCGAATCGAGCGCCCGACCTACTGATTAGGAAACATAACGCAACAAATTATAGCAATAGGCCACAATAATTAACATTTGGTTCACGAATAATTACATTACCCATAATATCGTCCGGCTATCAAATTTAAAAATATTTTTACGACTATTGTTAAAATGTGCTATATCGCGCGTATATTCAATAAAATTACCCTGAGTATATTTTTTAATTGTTGCTCGCCAAAAACGATAAGAACGTAAACAGGGTCAGGCTTGCACAATTGTATTTTCTCTATGAATGTGCAATTGTGCAAGCCTG
>JBEPVM010000026.1:0-24463 GCA_041690995.1 Gammaproteobacteria bacterium
TATTCCTTAAGGTAGTGCCATTGCCACCAGACCCCGCACAAAAACGCGAACACACATCTGTATTCTTGTGACAGACGTGGCGCGTTTTTTGCGGGGTGACAGGCTCTCTGCGAATGTCCTTGAACAAGTATTTAGTATGTTCCCGGTCTATACACTAATCCACAGCCCACATTATGGAACCTTAACTATCGCCATACACTGGAAACTGCTCACAAATATCGAGTACTGCTTTCCGTACTCGCGTAATGACTTCTTCATTATGAATATCATCTAATACATCGCATAACCAATGTGCTAATAGCTCCGATTCTTTTTCTTTAAAACCGCGTGTTGTGATTGCAGGGGTGCCGATGCGCAGTCCGCTCGTGATAGCTGGCAATTGTGGATCATTCGGTACTGAATTTTTATTCACGGTAATATGTGCATTGCCTAATGCGGCATCTGCTTCTTTTCCTGTGATTTTTTTATTGATTAAATTAATCAAAAATAAATGATTATCTGTGCCACCGCTCACAACATCATAACCTCGTGCGATGACTGTATTGGCCATCATGCGTGCGTTATTTAATATTTGTTGTTGATAGTCTTTAAATTCGGGTTGTAAAGCTTCTAAAAAACCGACTGCTTTGGCTGCAATGACGTGCATTAAAGGCCCGCCCTGCCCACCTGGAAATACAGCAGAATCTAATTTCTTTTCTAATGCGGGATTTTTTTTTGCAAGAATAAGACCGCCGCGTGTACCACGTAATGTTTTGTGTGTTGTTGAGGTTGTCACATCTGCAATGTTGACAGGAGATGGATAAAGACCCACAGCAACCATGCCTGCAACATGCGCAATATCTGCCATAAAATATGCCCCTACGCTGTCTGCAATCGTGCGTAACCGCTGCCAGTCAACCATGCGAGAATAAGCAGAAAAGCCTGAAACAATCACTTTAGGGTGATGTGTTTTTGCGAGTTGTTCGACTTGCTCGTAATCAATAAGCCCCGTTTCTGTATTTAACCCATAAGAAAATGCTTTATATATTTTCCCAGAAAAACTGACAGATGCGCCATGTGTTAAATGTCCACCATGCGCTAAATTCATACCTAAAATAGTATCGCCTGGGTTGATCATAGCGGCATACGCTGCTGCATTGGCTGATGAGCCTGAGTGGGGTTGAACATTCGCATAATCGGCATGGAATAATTTTTTCACGCGATCAATTGCCAGTTGTTCTGCAACATCTACATATTCACAACCGCCATAATAGCGTTTGCCTGGATACCCTTCTGCATATTTATTCGTGAGTACGGAACCTTGTGCGATCAGCACTCTTGGGCTCACGTAATTTTCTGATGCGATGAGTTCAATATGATCTTCCTGGCGCTTTTTTTCATCTTCTATCACTTGCCAAATAGCAGGATCAAAGGTGTGTAATGATTCGTTGTCAAACATAATATTAATTATCCTTTAATCATAGAATTTTCGAGTATAGTGCTGGCTTGTTTTGCACGGTGATCTTTAATCGCCTGGCGGTACTGGGGGAATTTGACGGCTAAAATACTCGCTGCAAATAATCCTGCATTAATTGCACCTGCTTTGCCTATCGCCATTGTCGCGACAGGCACACCGCCTGGCATTTGGACAGTAGATAATAGAGAATCCATACCGTTCAGTGCGGATGTTTGCATAGGAACACCTATCACAGGTAATACGGTCTTGGCTGCAATCACACCTGCCAAATGTGCTGCGCCGCCTGCCCCTGCTATAAATATTTCTACTCCTTTGGACTCGGCTGATTCAATATAATTTAATAAAGCCTCAGGCGTGCGATGCGCAGACAGCACGTGCGCTTCATAAGAAATTCCAAGTGTCTCTAAGGTAATGCCTGCCTGTTCCATGGTAGGCCAATCAGATTTAGATCCCATTAAAATAGAAACCAGTGCGTGACTCATATTAATACCTGCCTTATTTATAAATATAAATTACTACATCATTTAATTAATGTTTAAAACATCTTATACCGGTAAAAACCATCGCAATATTTTGCGCATTACACGCGTCAATCACAGACTGATCTCGCACTGACCCACCCGGCTGCGCAATCGCCCGAATGCCAGTCCCTGCCAGGCGATCAATACTATCACAAAATGGGAAAAAAGCATCAGAAACAAGAACAGCGCCTTCTTTATAAGCGCCTGCTTTTTTTATCGCAATCTCTACTGAATCAATACGGGACACTTGCCCTGCCCCTATCCCGACTGTCACATTATTTTTTGCAATAACAATCGCATTGGATTTTACGTGTTTCAGAACAGGCCAGGCAAATAAAATAGCAGCGATTTCATCAGCAGTCGGTTGTAACACCGTCACTGTTTTTAAATCATCAGGCCTCAGCACTGCTCTGTCTCGGTCTTGAATCAATACACCCCCTTCGACAAATTTATATTCTTGTGAATGGTTAGAGTGTTGTATCGCACTGAGTTCTAATACACGTAAATTTTGTTTAGTTAGCAATATGGCTAAAGCTTCAATCGTATAAACGGGTGCAATTAATACTTCTATAAATAGCCCAACGACAGCCTCTGCCATTTTTTTATCGCATACTTGATTCAAAGCAACCACACCACCAAAGGCAGATTGTTTATCTGCATCATAAGCACGCTGAAACGCTGTACAAATATTTTCTGCCACAGCAACACCGCAAGGATTCGCATGTTTAACGATAACACAGGCAGGTGCTGAAAATTCTTTGACACAAGCCACCGCCGCATCCGCATCGACAATATTATTATAGGATAATTGCTTACCTTGATATTTTTTTGCCGATAAAACACCCGCCGCATGATCTACAAGTTGATAAGCACAAGCAGATTGATGGGGGTTCTCCCCATAACGCAGATCAGAGGATTTTTCTAATACTAAATTCACTTCGCCTCGTCCTGTTGTGTTCGATGCTAAATAATCATGAATCACGTGGTCATAGGCTGCGGTGTACGCAAATGCTTTCATCGCTAGTTGCTGACGCGTTTCTGAACGCAATCCATCCTGCTCTTCTAATTCTGTCAGGATCATCGAATAATCGGTTGGCGAAACAACAACACCTACCCACCTCATATTCTTCGCTGCCGCGCGGATCATAGTAGGCCCACCGACATCAATATTTTCAATGGCATCAGAGAATGTGGCATCTATTTTTTTAATAGTATCGGAAAAAGGATATAAATTTACGACAACTAAATCAATCCAACCTATACCATTCACTTTAGCAACAGCCTCGTGTTTATCACGTAGCCCTAAAATGCCCCCATGAATTTTAGGATGTAAGGTTTTAACACGGCCGTCCATCATTTCTGTAAAGCCGGTAATATCAGATATATCTCGCACAGGAATATTCGCTTCACGTAGTAATTGGCCTGTACCGCCTGTCGAAATAATTTGAATGCCACGAGCAACGAGTGCACTGGCAAAATCAACAATGCCTGTTTTATCAGACACAGAAAGTAAAGCGCATTTAACAAATGTAAGGGGTAACGTCAATTTTATACTCTCTTTTTAATCGAATGAATCACCTCAATCAATGCTTCTGCCTCTAGCGCTTGCACTCGCGCTTTCAGGCTATCTCTATTATCTTCTTGTAATACAACACATTTTTTTTGCATTAGAATAGGCCCTGCATCCACTTCTTCTGTCACCTGATGCACTGTACAACCACTTTCTATCATGCCTGCCTCTAATACCGCTTGATGGACATTATTATCCATGCCGCCAGCAAACGCGGGTAATAAAGACGGGTGTACGTTGATAATACGTTCACGCCATGTCTGAATAAATCCGGCGGATAAAATTTTCATATAGCCAATCAAGACGACCAATTCTACATGATATTTCTTTAAAACATCAGAAATTTTTTGATCGTAAGCTTCTTGGGTTATATTTTTTGAATCTATAAAATAAGTTATCAAACCAGCTGATTTTGCATTTTCTAAAATAAGTGCCTCTGCGCGATTGCTGCATACCACTGCTATTTCAGCCGCTAAACGCTTTTCTTGAATAGCATTGATGAGGGCTAACATCACTGTTCCGCGAGTAGAACCTAATATGCCTAAGCGTAGCATTGACGTAATGCCTTCATTTGTTCTACTCGTTGCTGAATTAATTCAGCCGTACCAATATCCGTTCGATGAAATAATTTTCCAGCAATTCGATTCATTTCTGCTTCAGCCATTTTTTCAGCCGCGCTAATTGTATCAGCAATGCCCACCACAGCCACTGCACGCGAGCCTGTCGCATATAATTTTCCTGAACGCTCATCAATACTTGCAAAATACAATTGTTCTTTGTTTTGAACAGCCGACACATCAATACATTCATTTTTCAGTGGATGTTCGGGATAACCTTCTGGAACGGCATACTTACACACCGTGGCTAAAGACGAAAACCGTACATGTGCCGATACTAATCGGCCCACCGCGAGCGCCTGGCAAATAGTCACAAAATCTGTTTCTAAAATAGCTAAAACATTCATTGCTTCGGGATCGCCAAAACGCGCATTGTATTCAATCAACTTCACACCGTCTTTTGTTGCTATAAAACTACCATATAAAATACCAATATATCTTTCACGAAATTCGGCTGTTAATGCATCTAATACGGCTTGGTTAATATGCTTCGCCGTATTAACATCTTTTTCAGTTAAGAAAGGTAACAGGTGATTCGCATCGGAATAACTGCCCATACCACCCGTGTTAGGTCCTTTATCGCCATTCAAAGCCCGTTTATGATCTTGCACAAGCGGCATGGGAATTAATGTATTCCCATCACAAAAACAAAGCATTGAAAATTCCTGGCCTATTAATTTTTCTTCAATGACAAAAGACTGCCCCATTTTCTGTAATTCTTCGCAAAATTGGTAGGCTTCATCAATAGAATGTAGATGATCTCCTGCCACTTTAACGCCTTTGCCACCCATCAACCCATTGGCTTTCACGACATAATTTCCATCGCCCAATTTATTTAGGAAATCCTTTACCCCCGATAAACTATTAAATACTTGATACTCAGGTGAACCTGCTATATTGTATTTTTTTAATAAATCGCGTGTAAACGCTTTGCTTGTTTCGATTTGGGCTAATTTTTGGGTAGGGCCAATCACTGCAATGTCACTTTGCCACAACGCATCGGCAAGGCCGCTTTCAAGCGGCGCTTCAGGGCCAATAATCGCCAGGTTAATTTGCCATTGGGATGCAAGATGCAGAATCACTTCACTATTACTCAGATCATCGCCTAACCAATACTCTGTTGTATATCGAGAAATACCTGGATTGTTGGTCGTGGCACAACAGAAAATAAGAGGGGTTTGTGGGGAACGTTGCAATGCTTTCACAATAGCATGTTCGCGCGCACCTGATCCAATCACGAGAATATTCATGCAGTTTTTCTTTCCTCAATACGTTTTTTTTCCAAGGTTTGAATTTTTTCTTCCGTGATATTACCTGTCACATACCATCCATCCATGCAAGCCATACAAGCCCGTTCAATAGAATGATCTCCTTTTCGTGTCACTGCTTCCATGAGATCCTCTGCCGTTTGATAGAGTAAGCGGTCTACTTCCAGATAACGTAAAATTTCAGAAGAGGTATAATTTGCTGCGATAAGCTCTGCGCGAGAAGGGATATCAATACCGTAAAAACAAGGGTTAATAATCGGTGGACACGTTGACACAAAATAAATTTCTTTGGCGCCAAATTCACGCACCATTTTAACGATTTCACGGCTCGTTGTCCCACGGACAATACTATCATCTAAAATAAGCACTTTTTTATCTTGAATTTCTGATTTTTGTGGCGTTAATTTATAGCGCACACTGCGCTGTCGTTCTTCTCCATCTGGCATAATAAAAGTACGGCCAATAAAAGGATTTTTATAAAGTCCTTCGGAATAACGTACACCTAATTCATGTGCAAAAGATAACGCTGCTGTATTGGATGTAAAAGGCGCGGGAATAACGACATCTGGCAGAATCTCAGGATACTCTGTTTGCCACCGCCGCGCGAGATTTTGCCCCATGTGTAATCGTGCTCTGTAAACCCCAACTCCATTGAGCGTTGAATCAGGTCGAGCAAAATAAACATATTCAAAAATACAAGGTGTAAATTGTTTTTTCTCGACTATTTTTCGATATAACTCACCCGACCGATTCACATACACTACTTCACCTGGCTGCACATCACCCACAGGTTTAAATCCCAGCGCATAGAACATAGTTGTTTCAGATGCGAAAATATAGTCTTTTTTCCCATCGGCATGGATACGCTCACCCATCACCAACGGGCGAATACCATGCGGATCACGAAAAGCCACCAATCCTTTACCGATAATCGCACTGACAACAGAATAAGAACCCTTTGCGCGTGAAAAAATATTTTTAATGGCTGAGCTAATTGTTTCAAAAAATCCTGCGCCATCATCAATTTCAGTAGAGGTTTGATCTAGGCCATCGGCTAATAAATGCAATAATACTTCAGAATCAATACCAGAATTCAAATGCCGATGCTTTTTCTGAGTTAATTCCTGCGCTAATTCATCATAATTCACCAGATTTCCATTATGTGCAATAGCCATACCTCGTGGGCTTCCAATCCAAAAAGGTTGTACACTGGTTATATCGTAACCGCCTGCAGTGGGATATCGCGTATGCCCAATGCCTATCTGACCTTTAAGATGCTTTATATTCTCAGAATGGAAAATTTCCCGTACTAGTCCAAGACCCTGTTTGGTATAAAATCGCTCGTTACACGTCAAAATCCCCGCCGCATCCTGCCCACGATGCTGTAAATGGATCAAACTATCGTAAATTTCCGCCGCCACAGAGGTATGGCTATAAATACCTACTATTCCGCACATAAGCTCGTATCCTGAGTGTCTTGAATAAGTGTTGAATGATAAAGGAATTGAAGGCTGAATTAAATTTATTTCTGTAAGAATTCTGATGCCTTGCTTATCGTGTCAATGTGTGTTACTTTTTGGACCTGGAAAATCTATTAATATATTTTAGTAATATTAGATATTTAGATATCTAAAAAACATTTTTTAAATTTTATTAATTAATAAATAGGAGATACTTTTTATGCCAAGCCAACCTACACATTCGTCACAATCATCCCCCAGCTTTTTTTCCAAGGCAAAGAAGTTCACTGGGAGAGAAGTCGCTCCACGCGTAGAGTCTTTGGCAACAGGTACAGCTTTAGCAGCCGCTGCCACAAGTCCGCTCAACATGCTAAATGCAGCAATGCAAGGATTGAATACAGCCAGCCCTACAATGACTCAACTGATAGGAATTGCAGCACAAGCCCTCCCTATAGTAGGAATAACAGAAGGTGTTATCAAGACAGGACGTGGAGCAATTTCCCTAGCATTGACTCTGCTTCGTTTCGCATCTAAGAAGACAACGGATGAAGATACCCTATCAAAATTTGTCCTAAATGCTCTTGAAACCGCTCAAGGCAGTTTTTTGCTTCACTATGGCAGTCTCGCACTCCAGACTGGTAGCTCTGCAGCGATGTTCCATGGGTTTTTCATAGCTCGTTTCATTGGTTTAGTGAGTGATATTGTTTCTCTTGTCAACGAGATGAAAGAGTTAAAATCTGCCGATCATGATGATGATGATGCCGACATAAGACAGGAAGTTGAGAAAAAATGTTTGGATGTTTTATTTAAAACTATCGAAGTCGCTGGATGGGGTTTGCTAATGGCAGGTGCGCCTATCGGAGGCATCTTCTTAGTTCCTGTTCTACTATATCAAGGATATAAAGCAATGATCCCTAAGCCCGCTAACGCTAAAGGTTCCTCTCTTACCCCTCTTGAGCAGGAAGAAGATAATGCGTCTACTTTTCTTGGTCGATCCGGTACCGGTACTACTACGCGTCATCTTGTAAGCCCCACTGAAGGAGAAAGAGAAGACGACAATTTTGGTAATTCATCAACAAATGATGGTGGAGCATCACAACGAGCGGCTCGTGTGCAGGCGCGCTAGCTAACTGGCGTCATCTCATGTTTGCCTATTACCCAGAGTTAGAGGCGCACAAAATGCGCTTTTAACTCTGGCCTCATTGAAAATCTTCGCCCTCAGCCCTTTCCCTCTCCTTTTATATCACAGAAACTCTAGGGTTATTTATTGCTATTTACAATAAAAAACAATAAAATAAAATAATTTAAAATAGAGGTAATTTTCATGGGTACTGCTATTAATCTTAATACAAGCCTCATTAACGAAGCACGCATTCATTCAAAAGCCTGTCATCGTTCAATTCCCAAGCAAATTGAACATTGGGCTCGTATTGGATGTGTGGTAGAAGACAATCCTGACCTGAGTTATGCTCAGATAAAAGATATTTTGCTTGGCTTGCACGATCATGCGACTAAAAACGTAAAGGAGTATAAACGCGGCATGTTATGACAATAAAAATAACAAATACTTTTGAGATACTAAGCTGTGTTCAGATATTTCAATAAGTGAGTCCGCGCTTAGAGAATACGTTATTTAGGTAAAATAGAAATTTTTAACGCATGAATATCATCCCGCATTAAATCCTGCAACACTTGATAAATTTCCCGATGCGCAGCTACACGTGATTGACCTTTAAAACAATCCGCCGCGATAATGACAGTGTAATGCCCGGCGCCTTGTTGGCTGCCCAAATGACCTGTATGCTGTGGGCTATCATCCTGCACTTCAAGTTGCGTAGGCGAAAAAGCCTCTTGCAAACGCTGACGAATCACTTCAATACGATTTTCTATACTCATAAATAACGCGCCAACACAAAAGCCTGCCCAAACCCAAATAACAGCATGGCGCTAAAAATACCATAAAATTTAAAATTCACCCATGTTTCTGTCGAAAAATGATAAGCAATAAAGATATTCACCGCGCCTAAAGCAAAAAAGAACAGACTCCATGCGAAATTAAGCCTGCTCCAGACTATCGCTGGTACAGCCTGTTTTTTTTCCACCAGATGTCCCATCATGCGTTGCGCCATCGGTTGCTTTCCAAAAAAATGGCTGATAAAAAACGCAGCGCCAAAAATACTAAAAATAATAGTGGGCTTCCATTTCACGAAAACAGGATCATGAAAATAAAGCGTCATCCCGCCAAAAATCAAAAAAATGACCATCACTAACAGTTGTTTATTGTCGAATTTTTTTAGCCAAAGACGCGTCACTATCACTTGCAACACACTACCCATGATACCGATTGTAGTTGCCGCATAAATCCCATAAAATTTAAAGGTGGCAAAAAATAATAATACAACAAAAAAATCATAAAAAAGATTTAACATAAGATACTATAATTACCTAATTAATATTAAAAAGTACAACATGGTATCAGAAATAACGATAGGGTCACAAGATGAAAAATGACCAATAAATTTACCGATGAAGATAAAGTCGCCTTTGAAGCCGCAATGAAAGGGGTCAAGCGCCTAAACCATCCCAACAAACATACGCCAGCAACGGCAATACCCCTTATTAAACGCCGTCCTCAATCTCCATTACCTGATAATCATCCCACTTTATTTGAATTTTCAGATTATGAAACCCAAGAACCTGTCAAAGGTAATGATTTTATAGAATTTTCCCGTTCGGGTATTCAACATAAAACACTTCGCCAAATGCGCGGGAAGCAATTTATTATAGAAGCATCGCTTGATTTGCATGGTATGGTTATCACAGAAGCCAGAAACGCATTGAGTCATTTTTTAATGGAGTCTCATCGTCAAGGAATACGTCAGGTATTAATTATTCATGGAAAAGGTCGCTCGAACCCCTACCCTATTTTAAAAAATAAACTCAATCACTGGTTGCGCCAAACAGAGAATATTTTAGCATTTTGTTCTGTCAAGACAAGTGATGGCAGCAGTGGCGCCCTGCATGTGCTGTTAAAAAGAGCGCTCAAATGCCCTTAACAAGTCGCGCCGAAATCTTTATTATCATCTCCCCAAGAGTCTCCTATCCAATCAATATCTCCGTCATGGTTAGATTTATCAATACCGTTTAAAACAACTGGGGCTTGGCGCATTTAACCATATTGTTGTAAAAACTGCAAAAATTGTTCTTCATCCATGATCTCAACGCCTAATGCTTTCGCCTTGATGAGTTTAGAACCTGCATCAACACCTGCAACGACATAATCCGTTTTTTTAGAAACACTGCCCGCGACTGTTGCGCCTAAACTTTCTAATTTTTCTTTTGCTTCTATACGTGTAAACTTCTGCATTGTCCCTGTGAGTACAACTGTTTTATTGGCTAAGGGTAATGACTCACTCTTTTTTATAATTACCTCCCAATGAATACCTGCTGCTAACAGTTCTGTGATGACTTTAGGGTTATGTGGCTCTGCAAAAAAAGCTATTATATGCGCTGCGACAACAGGCCCTACGTCAGGTACTTTTTGTAATGACTCAAGAGTTGCTGTGAATAAGTGGGGTAATTCACAGAAATAATTTGCTAATTGTTTCGCCGTTGCTTCTCCGACATCGCGTATACCTAATGCAAATAAAAATCGTGCGAATGTTGTTTTTTTACTTTTATTAAGCGCATCTAAAATATTCTGCGCGGACTTTTCCGCCATGCGCTCTAAATTCACTAAAGATTCCAACGTCAACGAATAAAGATCAGCAACGGTATTCACTAAATGCGTATCGACTAATTGATCAATGATTTTATCACCCAGACCCGCGATATCCATCGCGCGTCTTGACGCAAAATGTTTAATGGCTTCTTTACGTTGTGCGGGACATACTAAACCACCACTGCAACGCGCAACGGCTTCACCTGTGATATGTTCGACATGCGAATGACAGACCGGACATTTCGTGGGTAATACAATAGCACATAGTGTGGAAGGCCGATGCTCAGTCAACACACTGACGACTTCTGGAATCACATCTCCCGCTCGCCGCACAAGCACACTGTCACCGATATGAATATCTTTACGTTTTATTTCATCCATATTGTGTAATGTTGCATTACTGATAGTAACGCCATGCACAAATACGGGTTTTAAACGTGCAACAGGTGTGAGCGCGCCTGTTCGTCCTACTTGAAATTCCACAGACTCAATCACTGTCATGACTTCTTCCGCACGGAATTTATGCGCAATCGCCCAACGCGGCGCGCGTGACACAAAACCTAATTGCTTTTGGTTCGCGATAGAATCGACTTTATAAACCACCCCATCTATTTCATAAGGTAAATGAACACGTTTTTCACTTAAACGTGAATAATAGGCTAAACACCCTGCAATATTGTGTACGACTTGACTCTCTGGACTCACTCGAAATCCCCATGCGCTTAATTTCGCCAAGAGCGCGCTGTGCGTATCAGGTAATGCCTGTCCTACGACTGCGCCTACCCCATAAAAGAACATCGCTAATGGCCTGGACGCGGTAATTTGTGGATCTAATTGTCGTAAACTGCCTGCGGCTGCATTACGTGGATTCATAAATATTTTTTCGCCACGCGCTGCGGCATAAGCATTTAATTCTAAAAAACTTTTTTTGGGGATATAGACTTCCCCACGCACTTCTAAAATAGGCGGGAAATCATTTCCTCGTAATAATAAAGGTACCGTTTTAATCGTGCGGATATTTTGCGTAATATCTTCACCTGTCGCGCCATCACCCCGCGTTGCCGCACGCGTCAGCTTGCCTTTCTCATAACGAATGCTCACTGCAAGACCATCCATTTTAGGTTCACAGGAATAAATCACGTCATCCGTTTTTTCTAACCGTTCCCGCACACGTTTATCAAACGCAATCACTTCTTCTTCACTAAAAGCGTTCTCCAAAGACAGCATAGGTACATCATGTGTCACTTCCGCAAATGCTTTAAGAGGTAAAGCGCCTACGCGCTGAGTCGGTGAGTCAGAGGTAAGTAATTCTGGATATTGTTTTTCTAATTGCTGTAGCTCTCGAAATTTCTGATCATATTCACTATCAGAAATAACAGGATGATCTAATGTATAATAATAATAATTATGTTCGTTAATTTCTTCACGTAATTTATTGATTTTTTGAGTTATTTTTATAATATTAAAGCCCATTGTATTAAGCCTCAGCGAAACTTATGGCCTCTTGCACGTTCACGCTCACTAAACGTGATACACCTGGTTCATTCATCGTCACCCCAATTAAATGTTCACCCATTTCAATCGCTAATTTATTATGGCTAATAAAAATAAATTGTGTTTTCTCTGCCATCTTTTTGACTAAATCACAAAAACGTCCAATATTGGCATCATCCAAGGGCGCATCCACTTCATCCAGTAAACAAAAAGGTGCGGGGTTCAAATGGAAAATAGAAAAGACCAATGCAATTGCCGTCATGGCTTTTTCACCGCCTGACAATAAATGAATACTGCTGTTACGCTTGCCTGGTGGACATGCCATCAAGGTAATACCTGCATCTAATAAATTTTCGCCTGTTAACTCAAGATACGCTTTACCACCGCCAAATATAATAGGAAATAACTCTTGAAACCGCGCGCTCACTTTATCAAATGTTTCTTTGAATTTAGCTCGTGTTTCTTTATCAATTTTAGCAATCGCCTCTTCTAATGTTGTCAACCCTGTCTGCAAATCATCACATTGTTTATCTAAATAATTTTTACGTTCAGAACAAGTCGCATATTCTTCAATCGCCACTAAATTAATAGCACCCAAGCGGCTAATACGTTGCGTGATACTCTCCAAGCGGGTTAACCATTCATTCAGAACAGCTTCTTCAGGAAGTGATTGCAACAATTCTTCTAACTGCATACCTGTTTCTTGCAATTGTTCTTTCACTGTTTCTGCTTTTACTTTAACGCCTTGCGACTCAATACGTAATGTTTCTAAGCAATCACGGCTATGGGTTATTTCGCGCTCGATCTCAAGTCGGCAAGCCTCTAATCGACTGAATGCTTGCTGCGCCGATTCTGTCGCTATACGAGTTTGGGTTAAATCAGTTTCAATTTCCAAACGCGAATTAAGACGATCAGCCAATTCTTTTTGTCGCGTCTCAATAGGCTGTACGGCATTCATTTCGTTTTGTAAGGTCGTCTTGCGTACGTTCAAATTGGCTAATTGTTCGTTTAGATGCTGCATGGCTTGTTGTATAGCAGCTTGTTGCGACTGGCTGGCTTGCAAACGAATTTCTAATTGATGCGCATCCTCTTTTAACTGATCTAATTGGTCACGCGCCTCTTGTAATTCATCACGTTGTGTCACACGCCTTTGATTTATGATCTCACGCTGCTTTGACTGTTCTTCTAGCGCTCGCATCGCACGTTGCCATGTATCGCGTGATTGCGTAAGACTGGACTGGGTTTCTTCTGCTTGTTGTATGTTTTCTGCAAATTCTTGATGAAAGCGCTCTGCACGTGCCTGCAACTCTATCAACTGATTTTGTTTCATTTTGTGTGACGCACGGGCTTCAGCCGATTGAATATGTGATTCATTCACATTTTTTTGTATGTCCGCTAGCTTATTCTCGAATGTTTTTAATGAATCATTTTGTTGATTCAAGTTTTGTTCCAATTGATTATGAATTTCAACAGCCTGTGCAATCTGCTGCGCCAATTTTTTTAAATCTTGCTGGCGTTGGAAAACACCTGCCTCTGGGCTTTCTTCTCGTATCACCCGCAGCCAGGAAGCACCCAACCAAACGCCTTCTCGTGTCACCACAGATTCATGCGGAGCCAGAGACTTACTCTGCTCTAGCGCGTCTTCGAATGATTCTGCAATATAAACATCTGCAAGCAATCCCGCCAGTGGGAGAGAAGATTTTACTTTGCTCAGCAATCGTGTATTTTGTAATTGCCCAGGTTCTGTAGTAGGTAACTGCCTGGAAAATACAGATAAACTCCCTGTATTTAACTTTGATAGATAGGACGCAACCTCAAAGAGATCGTTAACACAGACTGCTTGCAAATAAGCCCCTAACACTTTTTCAACCGCCTGTTCCCACCCCGATTCGACTGCGATTTCTTGCGCCAAACGAGGTAATTGGTCTAGCTGATGTTCTGCTAACCAGGGAATAATCGGATTATTACGTTGGCCTAACGCGGTTTGTTGTAACGCCTCTAATGAGGCAGCCTGGCCGCGCCATTGTTGTAATTCATTACGCACCTGATCGAGTTGTCGTATTGTTTGGTCACGTATCACTTTCAAATCCGCTATCTGCTGTCGGATATTCAGAAGGGCGAGATCCTGCTCTGTTTTTTTCATCTCTATCATAGAAACTTGTTCAGAAAGAATAGCTATCTCATTCTCTAATTTAGGAAAATCAAACTGTGGTTTATCTTGATTAAGCTGTGCCTGGCGTTGTTTAAGCGCTGCAATTTTCTGTTCTAAATGTTGAATTTGTGTTTGTTCGACTTGAGCGGTTTGGGCTGTCGCAGCCAGGGCTTGATTAAATTCATCCCATTGGCTTTGCCCTCTTTGCATCATTTCTTCTGCTTGAGACAGGGTATCTAGTGCGCTTTTCACAGCATGCGTGGCATCTTGTGATTCTAATTCTATCTGTTGTTCTTCCTCTTGAGTCTCTTCCAACTGATTTTCTAATGTTTTTATTTGATGACTGATCGCTGATGTATCCGTATCAATACGCTGGCTTTCTGCCACCCACTCTCTCTGCCGTTCTTCATGGTGCTGAATTTCTTGCTCCAGGCGCGCAATGTCATTGCCAATCACATAATAAAGTCTCTGCACTTCTTGATGTTTTTCATTAATGGCGCGTTCTGTTTCACGTTGATAGTCTATTTGAAGATTAACGTCACTCAATTCTGTTTGGTGCGCTTCTAATTTTGTTGCCTGTTGTTGGATCAGTAAAGAATCTTCCACGAGTTTATGATCTAATTGACGCCATTGAATCGTATAGCCTTGGCCACGCACAAGTCGTTCTTCTTCTTTTAATATTTTAAATTTTGCAGCCGCATTTGCTTGACGTTGCAGGGTATTTAATTGCGTTTCTAATTCTGCGCGCACATCATTTAACCGCGCCATATTGTCTTTGGTATGCTGAATGCGATTTTCTGTTTCCCGCCGCCGCTCTTTATAACGTGAAACACCTGCGGCTTCTTCTAAATAAATACGCAGATCATCAGGTTTTGCTTCAATCACCCGTGAAATCATATTTTGTCCGATAATCGAATAGCTACGTGGGCCAAGCCCCGTGCCTAAGAAAATATCAATGACATCACGCCGCCGACAACGTGTGCCGTTCAAAAAATAAGTAGATTCAGCATCCCGTGAAATTTGCCGCCGAATCGAAATTTCTGCATAGCTCGCGTATTCACCCCCAAGAGAGCCATCTTGATTATCAAACACCAGTTCTACAGAGGCTTGCCCTACCGGTTTACGAGCGCTTGACCCGTTAAAAATCACATCCGTTAATGTTTCCCCCCGCAAATATTTGGCAGAGCTTTCCCCCATGACCCAGCAAACCGCGTCAATAATATTCGATTTACCGCAACCGTTAGGGCCTACCACTGCAATTAAATTGCTTGGGACGAGTACTGTTGTGGGGTCAACAAAAGACTTAAATCCTGCAAGTTTGATTTTTTTTAAGTGCATCAGTATCTACTCATCGGCATTTTAGTCAATGAACTTTCCCTCTCACATAGTAACCCGCCAATGCCATAGTCAACCCAATAATCCCATTCAGCGCTATGCCTGAATAAGGAGAATCTGGTTTTAGTAAGAAGCTAATACAAGCAAAAAACGCTACAGCCAACGCTATGAGGGTGGAGATAAACAGCCATTTTTCTTTAAATCGGCGAAGTATTGCATCTTCATGGTTTTCTATTTTCTTTGATTCAGCTTTTAAATCTATATGAGTAAGCAGCTTGCTAATATCATCAATATTCATAATCCAACAATCTCACTGATCTTATGGTCTTTATTATCAACGACTATTAAATGATTGCCATTTTTTTTATACTTTAAAGCGACTTCTATCAAAGCAAGTGATTTAGATAATAATTCGCTTGTTGTTAACTGGTTATCATCACATAATTTTTCTAGCTTTTGATTAGTCTCTGGCGATAGGCGCAGAGACATTTCTACAGTAGTACTATTCATATCCATTCTATCCTCATCATTCAGCACTTATTTCAACTTAAAATATCCTCCCATAGTAACGAATCAGAAAACTTTATACAACTTTGAAAGTATCTTTACTGAATGTTCCAAGATCGTTATCATTAGCGCCACGTATTTTTAAGGATGAGATAACATCATGGCAACGATTCTTTTGGTAGAAAGCAATGAACTGGTCAGAAGAAACCTCGCTTACCAGTTAGAATGTGCATCGCATCAAGTAACAACCGCCAGTAATGGCGAAGAAGCACTTGAGCTATTAAAAAAAACCCAGCCCACTATCATGATTACTGATAGTATGATGCCTAAAATAGGCGGGCTATCATTGACTGCTGAAATCAAGAATAAGCATCCTGCCCTAGAAATTATTACGATCTCTAACAGGCAACCTGCCCACCCAACAGATTATTTAGATTTCTCTGGATCTTTAGGCGCGGCCATGTCTTTTGAAAAACCCGTTGACCAAGCAGTTCTGCTAATGGCCATTGATTTATTACGTTATGGAATCTCAGAGGATTCAAAAAAAGATTCAGAAATTGATTGGGATGCAGCAATGTTATTGGCGGATAATCACCGCGAATTTGCGGAAAAAATGCTAACATTGTTAATTAAAGATTTGCCCAACGAAATCAAAGAAATTAAAAAAGCGCACAGTAATAATAATTCTATTGAATTGTTACAGCGCACGCATAAATTACACGGCGCACTGTGTTATTGTGGCGCTGTTAAATTAAAAACCACAGCAGCCGCGCTCGAAAAAGCACTCCATGATAAATTTGAAAATAAAATTCCTGTTCTAGTATTACAGCTTGAATTGAAGGCAAACAAATTGATTAAAGAAGTGAATGACTTACCGATCTGAGAGTGCAGAGCCTGTCATCCCTGTGCATGTTAAATCTTAAATCTTGAAATCACCACTTGATGCTGTTGACACGCATTCAGAAACTGTTGGCTTTGAAAATAACGATATTCCAAAGGACGGGAAACAGCGATGGCATCTCCCTGTTCCAAACTCTCTAAACCTGGATGGCACATGATTAATCCGCCCATCTGACTATGCTGCAAAAACTTCGGAAATAATTCAGCATAGTGCATTGCCTGAGAAAAATGATAAATACCTGAAAACGTAGTATTATGCGGTATATTATGCCGCGCCAATTGCTGCTTAAACGCACGAGCACCGCACAATTGAATCAGCAAACGTTTACTATACCCTTTTTGGTTGACGCTAAACCAAGCATCGGCATCATACACACATCGCACATACGTATTGTGTTGCCGTAAACGAGCCTTATACACGCTTAAAAAAATATCACGAATGACAGGAAACTGATGGATATGTTGATGACCATCTATAAAATCCGGCAAACGTCCTATCCCTGCTGCAAATTGATCAATCTGTGCATGCAATTCTGACAGAATGGCTGAGGTATCCAGTTGCCGTAAATAACTTTTCATCAATAAATGAGGCAAAGAAGGAAAAACATCACCATACACTGCCTTAAAGGTGGAAGACAAAGGTTTACCTTCCGTTAAATTAAAATGTAATCCAATATCTGCTTGATTTTTAAAAGAAAAAAGCCATTCCGCTTGTTCTTGCCATAGCGGAATTGTGGTCATACAGCTTGTCGCGGACAGCCTTTTTTCTCTCAACAATCCAATAATTGCTTGAGAAATCGCTGTGTTTTGCCCATAATCATCGGCACACAGGATAATGCTTTTCATATTTATTTAGACTATTCGCTTGGTTAAATACTTAAAGTAATCTACGGGAATTAATACGTGTTCGCAACTCATAAAGATCGACCTGCCCAAAGTTGGGCAATAGATTTATTTTTTATTACGCTAACCATAGGCATTCTTTATATGCTTTTTCTGGGTAAGCATGCTTTATTTACGCCTGACGAAGGACGTTATTCTGAAGTTGCGCGTGAAATGATCGTGACGGGTGATTATATTACCCCTCGATTAAATGGCGTTGTTTTTCTTGATAAACCTGTTTTATATTACTGGTTACAAGCATCCAGTATCGCGCTATTTGGCTTAAAAGAATGGGCTCTACGATTTTGGCCTTCTCTCATTGGCGTACTCGGCTGTGTTGTTACTTATCTTACAGGGCGTTTACTCTTCACTCAACGCACTGGCATACTCTCAGCGATTATTCTTGCGACTAGCCCTCTCTATTATGGCGCAGCACATTATGCCAATCTTGATTTAGAAGTCGCGGTCTTTATTAGCAATACTTTATTGTTTAGTCTTCTCGGTATGCAAACTTCTTTTTCCAACCGATTACGCACTCTTTTTTTTATATTTGCTTATCTATTTGCTGGACTCGCAGCGCTCACCAAAGGCTTAATTGGTTTAGTTTTTCCTATTTTAATTATAGGTAGCTGGATCATCATCCTGAATCGCTGGCGATTACTTCGCCAAATGCACTTAATCATTGGCTTTCTGATTTTTACCGCCATCACTGTGCCTTGGTATTTTCTCGTTCAAAAAGCAAATCCGCAGTTTTTTCATTTCTTTTTTATCACACAGCAGTTGGAACGCTTTCTGACAAAAGCAGATTTTAATAATCCCTCTCCTGTTTGGTTTTATATTCCTATTCTGTTCGCAGGATTTCTTCCTTGGTCTGTATTTTTAATACAAGCGCTCCGCCAACAAATAAAATTAGTTTTCAAAAACCGCCAACACCACGCCTCATTAGTTTTCTTATTAGTATGGAGCATGATTGTGTTTGTATTTTTTTCTATACCCAAATCAAAAACAATCGGCTATATCCTCCCCTTATTGCCTGCACTTGCTTTACTCGTTGGAAATTATCTAAGCAATCGCTGGGAAAAATCTTATAAAATACCGAAATTATTTTCTTACTTGACACTGATTAGCATTGTTTTTTTACTGATTCTGCAACTCAGCGCAGGCTATATCAACCAAAAAACAATTAAACCCTTGGCATTGCAATTAAAATCCATTGCAACAAAGCAAGATGAAATCGTTACTTTCTATAGATATTATCAAGACTTGCCTATTTATCTTGAAAGACGCATTACGATTGTCGCTGACTGGCAAGCGCCCGATATTGTACATAATGATAACTGGGTACGGGAACTGTGGTTTGGTATCCCTTTCCAAAATACGACAGATTGGCTCATCCAAGAGTCCACTTTTTGGCAGCGTTGGAACAGTAACAAAAGAGTATTTGTTCTGATGAACGCACAGGATTATGCCAATTTTGATAAAAAAACACATCATCAATCTTATCAATTAAACACATACAATGATGTTGTATTAATTAGTAATCGTAAGGTTTAACAGCAAATTCAATTCGGCCATCGTCTTATGATTGAGACGCTAACGCAACCTCTTTCCCATAAAACGCAAGGCCCATTTTAAGTATTTTTTTAATATGCTTTTGCGCGAGTTCAGTCGCATAGCCACGTTGGTTAATTTGCTCAAGTGCTTCATCTGCTGCGGCTTGTAAATCTATATTCTTTTTTGCTACTTTAAATTCTATGATAATACCTAGCTGGGTTAAATCTTTAGGAATAATTAATACATCATATCGCCCACGGCCACTTTCTTTATTCGATTGTATATGGTGCGTTCCTGATAGGCTAACGATTAAACCCATGACAAATCCGTGATAGAATTTTTCAGGTGCAGTGCCTTTCACGTCAAAATAACTCAAAGATTCAGAGAAAAATTTCTGTAAAATTTCTAAAAATTCCTCTACATCACCCGTGATTAAACTTTTCAATAAATAATGATAATTTTGTTGTCCTAAGCTTTCTTTGAACCAGGCGCTAATCACATGAGAATAAAGCAAACCGATTTCTTTATTGGGCGGTTGTAACATACATTTTTTTTCAAAACCCGCTAATTCGGTACGAGTCGATGTTAAATACCCTGAGAACAATAATAAAGTCCATAACTTATCACCACTGCCATTTAAATCAGCAAAAGTGATATTTTCATCAACGAGCGCTTCAACCGGCTTACCTTCCAGAATTTTTTCACATTCTATTTTAAGCAGAGCATCCGCATGCGCCATTGTTTGCTTAATTAATGTATTATCACTGGTATTCAACCAATACGGTTGAAGCGTACCTTTTTTATAAATACAGTTCGCGATAGACCAGGGATTATACATCTGAGCATTGCCAATATGATAACCGTTATACCAGGCTTTAATATTAGTCGATAAATGGTGTAAATTGTTTTTCTGAAGTGCTTCATCCACTTCAGGTTCTGTAAAACCAAACTGTTCTGAATATTCTGTATTTAAAACAGAAAAAACTTGTACGTTGTTCAACCCTGAAAATAAATTTTCTTTCGCAATCCGCAAAATACCTGTAATCACAGCGCGATGTATATTAGCATTACCTTTGAGTACGCTACCTAACAACCCCCGCATCAATTCAATTATTTCTTTATAATAATTATCTAAATACCCTGCCTGAATAGGCGTGTCATATTCATCTATTAAAATCCAAGGCTTAACACCATAATGTAAATACAGCGCATGGGTTAAATCAAATAAAGAAGACTGTAAGCTTACTTGGGTCGCACGCTCTTCTACCACAGATAAAAATATTTCTTTTTGATGATGATTTAGTTTTTGGCTAGACAATAATTCTAAATGCTCTGAATAGGTTTGACTCATTAATTTGGCCATGCTGTCATACGTTGAAGCATAATTACTGTGTTTAACATTTTTAAACGAAATAAAAACAACAGGGTATTGCCCCTGATGTTTCATATATCTCTCGCCCGCCTGGGCTATCTTTAAATCCTCAAACATATCTTTTGTTTTTAGGCCATTCACCTCTGCCGCCAAAAAATGGTGCAACATAGACATATTAAATGTTTTACCAAAACGACGAGGGCGCACGATCACTGATACAGCTATATCTTTATTATCAAAAATTTCTTTAATAAATAAACTTTTATCAATAAAATTTAACTGTTGCCGAACAGCTTCCCCGAAATTATCTTGCCCGATGATTAAACTCATACCGCTACCTTAATCCCATTAGCCCTACAGAGCCTTAATCATAAGGCTTGCCGTGGGAGCAGGTCAATTCCTATCCTAACATACCAAATTTTTTAATTGCGCAATGCCTCATTCTAGTTTAGGCTTACGCTCCATAAATTGTAGCTCTTAGGCTCTACAAGCTAGATCTAAGAGTATTCAGGAGAGATGTCCGAGTGGTTTAAGGAGCACGCCTGGAAAGTGTGTGTACGCTAACCGCGTACCGAGGGTTCGAATCCCTCTCTCTCCGCCAGGTTTGGTAGCCAGAATTGGTCTCTTCGCGGCGATATGCTATGAACCCCGCCAGGTCCGGAAGGAAGCAACGGTAATAGCAGATTCGAGCGCCGAAGTCAGGCTGATACTGGTTACCTCCATATCAACAGGGATAACGACAAATGACCTATCAAGCGCTCGCACGCAAATGGCGACCCCGCCTCTTAAAAGAAGTCATAGGACAAGAACATGTGTTACGCATGCTCACCAATGCGCTTGATCAACAACGTTTACATCACGCTTATTTATTTACAGGCACACGCGGTGTAGGTAAAACGACTTTCGCACGCATTCTAGCTAAATGCCTCAATTGTGAAACAAGCATTACATCAACCCCGTGTGGCACTTGCCAAAACTGCGCAGCTATTGATGCTGGCCGATGTTTGGATTTACTCGAAATTGATGCGGCTTCTCGCACCAAAGTAGAAGATACACGTGAATTACTCGATAACATTCACTATCAACCCTCGCAAGGACGTTATAAAGTCTATCTTATTGATGAAGTACACATGCTATCAGGGCATAGTTTTAACGCCTTATTAAAAACATTAGAAGAACCACCCCCTTATGTGATCTTCTTACTTGCCACCACAGATCCAAAACGCTTACCTGTGACTATTTTGTCACGCTGTTTACAATTTAATTTAAAGTGCATCCCTGTCACGCAAATCGCACAGCAACTTCAATCTATTTGCACTGCAGAGCAAATTTCCTATGAAATAGAAGCGCTGCACTGTTTAGCACAAGCTGCCAATGGTAGCCTGCGTGATGCACTGAGTCTGCTGGATCAAGCCATTGCTTTCTCTCCTCAGGAAATAACAACAGTCAATATAAAACAAATGCTTGGCAGCATTGAACAAGATGCCTTATTACGTTTATTACAGGCATTAGTTGCACACGATGGGAAAAAAATAATAAGTGAGATCGCTCAACTCGCAGAGTTTGCTGCTGATTTCAACCAGGCACTCGAAGATTTACTCATCCTGTTACATCAAATAAATCTCATACAAATGATTGGGGATTCTACCCACGCACCTGATCAAAATGAAAAAATAACTCAATTAGCCAAGGACTTTACAGCCGAAGACATTCAACTTTATTATCAAATTGCACTGATCGGTCGCCGTGATTTAGCACTTGCACCGAATCCACAGTTAGGTTTTGAGATGATTTTACTGCGCATGCTTGCTTTTAGACCTGTGGCAACAGAAGATTCGCAAAAAAAAAATTCCATACCATTCACAATTTCTGCCAAACAGAGTTTAGATAAAGTGAAGGAACAACGAGCTATTTGCAATACAGAAACCCCCGTCTTATCTGAACTATCTGAACCCCGCTTACCTTCGAGTCAATGGCCTGCGCTTTTATCACAACTTGGTTTAACAGGCATGGCGTATGCACTTGCGATCAATTGCAATCTAGTCAATATGACTCCTGATAAAATCACGCTTGCACTTTCCGCACAGCATGAACCTATGTTAAATAAAAAATTAGTTGAACGCATTGAACAAGCACTTATACAGCACTTTAATAAAACGATTCAACTGGCTATTACTCTGATTACCGCCACCCTAGATACTCCCTTAACGCAACAGCAACAAGCCGATATTGCTCACAAGACAACCGCCACCGAGATCATTAAAAATGATAGTGAGATCCAAAAAATAATGCACTTATTTGATGCGACCCTCGATGAAAATTCAATTAACGCAACTGAATAATGACTAGCCCTTCTCTTTTTTAATTGATAGAATCACGACACTTTCAAATATTTTAATCAGGAGAAATATAAATGAGCAGATCATTCGGTGATAAACAGCCTGCCTTAGGCGATTTAATGAAAAAAGCCCAAGAAATGCAAAAAAAAATGCAAGAAATACAACAGGAAGTAAAAGAAATGGTAATGGTAGGTCAAGCGGGTGGCGGACTCATTACAATCCCTATGAATGGTGAACACCTGGTGAAACCACCACACCGTGTTAAGCTTGATCCCGCTATACTGAAAGAAGAAATCTCTGTTATTGAAGATTTAATAGCCGCCGCCATCAATAACTCTTCTGCCAAAATCGAAACAGGTACCCGTGAAAAAATGTCAGCACTGACTGGAATTAAACTACCTGATGGCTTTAATTTACCGACAGGGACAGAGAATTAATCCTCTATGCAGTTTAGCCCACTGCTCACCCAGTTAGTTGAAGCGCTGCGCTGTTTACCAGGTGTTGGCCCCAAAACAGCGCAACGCATGGCGTTTCATTTATTAGAACGCGGGCGAGAAAAAGGCAACCACCTCGCACACACATTGCAAAACGCCATGCAACATATTCACCATTGTAAAAATTGCCGCACCTTCAGTGAAACAGAACTTTGCAATCTCTGTAGTTCAGAACGACGTGACCATTCTTTATTATGTATTATTGAAAGTCCTGCGGATATTGTTGCCGTTGAACAAATGGGTAGTTATCGCGGCGTTTATTTTGTTCTCATGGGACACTTATCCCCTTTAGATGGCATAGGCCCTGAAGATTTAGGTATGAAAGAATTAGCCGCTTTGCTCGCGCAAGGAAAAGTCACAGAAGTCATTATTGCGACTAACCCCACTGTTGAAGGCGAAGCAACAGCCCACTATATTTCTGAACTAGCCAAACGCTACCCCATTAAAGTCACACGCATCGCACGGGGTGTATCGCTCGGTTTCGAATTAGGCTATATAGATAGCGGCACACTCGCGCATGCATTTGCAGGCAGAGAAATACTTTGAAATTTATTCTTTCTTTATTATTTCTTTTTAGTTACACACTTACCTGCTTTGCAGATGAGCTGATCATTGAACCCGATCGAGGACGTGAACCTATTCTCACTGCTATTTTAAATGCAACGTCTTCTATTAATCTAGCAATGTATGGTTTAACAGATTCACAATTCACACAAGCACTCGCGGCATCAAAAAATAACGGCAAAAACATTCGCGTTCTACTCGAGTATTAAATGACAATTAGCTTTGCCGATCGCGACAACTAACGTTGCCGATTAAAT
>JBEPVM010000027.1:0-24175 GCA_041690995.1 Gammaproteobacteria bacterium
GTTCCCGCCTTCGCGGGAATGACACAGTTAAATAATAAACATTCTCTCATAATCCCCTCCCTAAAATTGCATTATCAAAAAGCTATAAAGCAGATTAAATTGGTGAATTACGAGGCGAAAACCGCGTCTAATCCACCTACTCCTATTTGTTAATGATGATTTTGGTGTCGGGCTTGACCGCCTTTGCGCTCCATATCATGAAAAGCATCAGGGTCATGTTTTTTTCGGGTTCTGGCAGCTTTTCTGGCAATTTCACTTTCTTCTTCCTCGCTTATAGCATGTCTTGCCTCAGCGCCGCGCCTGCCCGCTTCTTCACGGCTTATCGAACGAGTTTCATCATGATATTTTTGATTATTGCTAGACATCGAACACCTCCTCAATAGATATATGATTTGGAAATTTCTAAAATAGTTGGAACATTTTTCAGTTGAGAATAATAAGCAAATAAAAAATTGAAAAAATAGTTTTATTTTTGCAGGAGCATTTTCGTTTGAAATTAACTGACTATCTCACCACAAAGAGAATACGGTTTAGTTTCAGTAATCTTCACTGTAATCATTTGACCGACCCTATCAGGCGTACCCTTAAAATGGACAAAGCGATTATTTTCCGTGCGGCCTGATAATTTTTCTGGATTTTTATCAGAAATTCCTAGCACGAGTATTTTTTGAAATGTACCCAGCATTTCTTCACTGATTTTTTGCATATTTAAAAAAATACGATTTTGCAAAATAGCCAACCGTTGTTTTTTAATATCCATAGGCACGGTATCAGGCAATTGCGCAGCAGGCGTGCCAGGTCGGGGGCTATAAATAAAACTAAATGAATTATCAAATCCTATTTCATACACTAGTTGCATTGTGTCTTCAAAATCTGCTTCTGTTTCACCGGGGAAGCCAATAATAAAATCTGAAGAAATACTGATATTCTGACGTACTTGACGCAATCGACGAATTTTAGATTTGTATTCCAATACCGTGTAACCCCGTTTCATCGCAGCTAAAATACGATCAGAACCACTTTGGACTGGTAAATGCAAATGGTTGGCGAGTGCAGGAACAGTCGCATACGCATCAATCAGATTGGTAGAAAAAGCCAGAGGGTGTGAGGTGGTAAAACGAATACGCACAATACCATCAATAGCGGCCGTGTAATGAATAAGCGTAGCTAAATCGGCGATATCCCCTTCATGTTTTAATCCGCGATAATCATTCACATTTTGTCCCAGTAATGTGATTTCACGTACGCCCTGTTTTGCAAGCGTTGCGATTTCAGTGAGGACATCATCAAAAGGACGACTGATTTCTGTTCCGCGTGTGTAGGGTACAACACAAAAACTACAATACTTACTACAACCTTCCATGATAGACACATAAGCCGTCGGCCCTTCCGCGCGCGGCTCAGGCAAGCGATCAAATTTTTCAATTTCAGGAAAACTAATATCAACAACAGACTGCTGTTTATCTTTCACCTCTGTCAACATGTCTCCAATACGATGCAATGTCTGTGGCCCAAAAATCATATCGACATACGGCGCACGGTCGAGTATGGCCGCCCCTTCTTGACTCGCAACACAACCCCCTACGCCAATAATCAAATGCGGCTTTTTTTCTTTCAGCACACGAAAGCGACCTAAGGCAGAAAAAACTTTTTCTTGTGCTTTTTCACGAATAGAACACGTATTCAAAAGCAACACATCTGCTTCATCGGGATTAGTTGTTTTTTCCAGTTGATGTGAGGCCAGTAAAACATCCGCCATTTTTGACGAATCATACTCGTTCATCTGACAACCGTGTGTTTGAATATAGACTTTACCCATCGCTCGTTCTCTTCAAAATTAGCAAAGGCGCCTATCATATTAGATTGCAAAGTTTTTTACCAGATATAGATATAGAATAATTCTTTAATCGTATAATTAGAAAACATTCGCAGAGTTGGATAAATTTCTGCTTTCCCTTTATTTAAGCCCAATATCTTCAAATCCCGTGATTTTTACAGGCGAGCGATTGGGGAATTTTGCGGTAATATTCAATTCGCCTCCCATGGATTTAATATATGAAACGAGTGTAGATAGTAATAAATCAGATCGTCTTTCTAACCGTGAAACGGCTTCTTGCTTCATGTGTAATTTTGTACTTACATCCATTTGTGTTAATTCAAGCGCTTTTCTTAAATCGCGCAAAGTCATTTCTTCTGCAATTAATTCTTTCCCCCGCTTATTAATTTTTTTGCAACGATCAAGTGAAAATTTCTTCAATTTGCTTTGCAGTGTAATCATACTCTTACCCTCACTTTAAGGTATTCAGATATTGAGAAAATCTTTCATCCGCTTTTTTAATTAATGCTTTATAGAAACGTTTTTCGCTTATGCCTGACTTATTTCCTGCTACTAGCAATATTGCTTGTCTTTTTGGATCGTAGGCGAAAGCCACTCTCCATACGCCATTTTTTACGTTAAACCTTAACTCCTTCATATTTGAATATCGTGAACCCTTCAAAGTATCAACATACGGTCGACCTAACTGCGGCCCAAGTTTTTCGAGAAACACAGCATGCGCTAACAATTCATTCTGAACCTCAATATGAAGTTCATCAAATTCTTTTTCAAATTTATCATTAAATATTATTGTCCATTTCATAATTGATTATGACTTAAAAATCATATTTTGTCAAAATTATTTTACAATTAACAATTTAATTTTGCAATTTAGAGGCTAACATCGATAGAATGGAGCCTATGAATGACAAACTAGATAGTGAATTAAATATTGAATTAAATCGGCGCATTCAAAAACTAAAATTGGCGGCTATTAAGCGCCATATTTTTTTATGTTGCGATCAAACCAAGCCGAAGTGTTGTACAAGAGAATCGGGATTAATCGCCTGGGATTATTTAAAAAAACGGTTAGATGAATTAAGCCTCACCGATCATGGGAGTGTTTATCGAACGAAAGCGAATTGCTTGCGAGTTTGTCGTGAAGGCCCTATTGCGGTTGTCTATCCTGAAGGGGTCTGGTATTACTCTTGTTCTCCTGCTGTATTAGAACGCATTATTCAAGAGCATTTAATTCTAGGTAATCCTGTGGAAGATTATATTTTATATAACAATAATTTTCACACGGAAGGGAAATAGGCTGTGTCACGTATCCATCGCATCTATCAACCGATTGAACTTATCTGCGGAGCAACAGTTCAGCTTGACGCAAAGGCAAGTCACCACATTGCTTCTGTCATGCGTGCGAATGTAGGAGAGCATTTGACTCTTTTTAATGGCCGTGGAGGGGAGTATAAATCAATTATTGAAAAAATTCATAAAAAGAATGTTATTGCTCATATTGAAGAATTTAAACCCAAAGAGATTGAATCGCCTTTGGAATTATACTTGGCACAAGGAATTTCTCGTGGCGAAAAAATGGATTACATTATACAAAAAGTAGTTGAACTGGGAGTGAAAAAAATTATGCCCTTGTTAACTGAGCGATGCACCATAAAATTAGATGAAGATCGTTCTGCAAAACGCTTTCAACATTGGCAATCCATTATTATCAGTGCGTGTGAACAATCAGGTCGCAATCGTCTGCCAGAGTTATTACCGCCAATGACGCTGGAAAATGGCCTCTATTCTATGCAAGCAGATTGCCGTTTTGTATTAGCGCCAACAGCATCAAGCAAATTAAAAGAAGCTGTTATCCAGCCCCCTCAAAGAGTGCTGGTGCTGATTGGTCCTGAGGGAGGGCTCAGCGAGCGAGAAATCAGCCAGGCTTGCCAACGGGGATTTTTGCCACTCAATTTAGGCCCGCGTATTTTACGGACTGAAACGGCGGCTGTTGCGGCGATCACTGCGCTACAATGTATTTTTGGGGATATGTGAATTAAATGAATGTTTAGCTTAGAGGGTTAATTGAGTTATGATTATCTATCGTAATCCGTTGCTACTTATTACCAGAATAAAATTCGTAATCGGTAGGCTATTCCCCCTTCCAGTCAGGGCATCGGCGGTCAATCGGAGTCTAATATTGTTCTATATCCAGGAGCTTTGAAATGAACCCTAGTCAGCTATCTCGAATTGTACTGAAAGGGTTTAAATCTATTCGCGAGTGCGATCTTACGCTGAACGATATGAATGTTCTTATTGGTTCCAATGGATCTGGTAAGTCAAACTTTATTAGTTTTTTTAAACTCATTCAGCAAATGTTAGATAGCAAATTACAGTTGTATGTGAGTAAACAAGGCGGCCCCGATGCTCTGTTATATTTTGGACGGAAAAAAACGGAAAGAATGACTGCAGAGCTTTATTTCGGCTACAATGGATATAAATTTATTTTAGAGCCGACTCAAGATAATCGCATGATGTTTGCTTCAGAAGCTTTTTGGTGGAACAAGCGAAGCGATTGGGATGATATTGGCGAAGGACATTTTGAAACTGCTGTAGAAACCGAAAAAAATCGTACTCGTATTTATGAATATGTTGTCCCTGTTATGAGAAGCTGGCAGGTCTATCATTTTCATGATACCAGTGAAACAGCATTAGTAAAACAACCCCAAGGGATCAATGATAATGCTTATTTGCGCCATGATGCACGTAACCTGGCGGCATTTCTTTATTTCTTGAAAGAAAATTTTTTATCTTATTATGAACAAATAGTTAAAACGATAAGATTAATCGCTCCTTTTTTTGGTGATTTTAATCTTAAGCCTCAGTCAGGCAACAAAGACCAGATTGAACTCGAATGGACTGAAAAAGGAGATGATATTCCTTTTAAGGCATATCATTTATCTGATGGAACTTTACGTTTTATTTGCCTAACGACAGTATTATTACAACCAGAAAAATATAAGCCGGAAATAATATTAATTGACGAGCCAGAATTGGGATTACACCCGTATGCTATTAAAGCTTTAGCCTCCTTATTGAAACTTGCTGCTAAATCAAAACAAGTCATTATTTCCACTCAATCTGTCGAGCTTCTAAATGAATTTGAACCTCAAGATATTATTGTGGCAGATCGAACGAAAGGATATACAGACTTACATAGACTTGATTCCGAAGCGCTTCTGTCTTGGCTAGAAGAATATTCCCTTGGTGAATTGTGGCAAAAAAACATTTTAGGTGGGAGACCCTCTAAATGATTAGAGTACATGTCTTTTGTGAGGGACAAACAGAAGAAACATTTGTACGTGAAATATTGCAACCGCATTTTAATACTATAAATGTCTTTCTTTATCCTATTATTGTGCGTACCAGCAAATACGGAAAAGGTGGAGTGTCTACTTACGGAAAAATTAAATTCCAAATCGAGAAAAAGTGCAAAGAAGATTCTTTAGCTTGGGTAACCACTTTATTAGATTATTATAAATTTCCACACGAATTTTTAGAATTAAACAATGAAGCATCCTCTATAGATCAAGCTCAGGCAGTAGAGGCGGCATTTCAAGATGATATTGCGCAAAGCAATTTTATTGCTCACTTAATCATACATGAATTTGAAGGGCTGCTTTTTAGTGCCCCCCATAAGTTTAGCTGTTGGTTTAATCAAGGAGCAGTTGACAAGCTTAGTGAGGTACGTAACAAGTTTGTTTCACCAGAACATATTAATGATGGAATTACCACTGCTCCTTCAAAACGTATTCTTAATATTTGCAATACTTATGATAAAGTGCTTCATGGATCACTTATCGCATTGGATATTGGCTTAAATAGTATACGGAAAGAATGTCCTTTATTTGACAAATGGATGAGGAAAGTGGAAGCTCTATCTGATATATAAATTAAATGACTAGCAATTTTTAAGCGATCACATATAATGGGCTCCCTTTTTTAGAGGGGGATGTGTAAAATGGCTGATGCGGTTGATATTGCAAATGCTTATATCGCTAGCGCAATTGAGCGTGAGCTTTATAAAAGACAACAGAATACTGAAGTCAAAAAAGGTGCTAAGATTTGTAAAGACTGCGGTGAGATGATGCCTATGGCACGTCAGCAGCTTGGGTTTCAGCTTTGTATAGAATGTGCTGAAGAAACTGAACGTCGCAAGGCGTTATTTGCTAATGGTTAACTAACATCAAGGATAGGGCTGATGAAAAATCAACAATCTAATTCGTCTACTGATAACGCTACTAGCGTAACGTTACGTGAAAATGTCATGCAAGTCATGGCGCATTATTTCGAAAATTTAAAAGGTGAAGAAACCCGACAGCTTTATGATTTTGTTCTTGACGAAGTCGAGGAGCCGTTATTGGTTGCTGTCATGAAGTTTACAAATAATAATCAATCTAAAGCAGCGCGGATTCTGGGTTTATCGCGTGGAACGTTACGTACAAAATTACAAAAATATGGAATGTTGTAATTTTTTATAGTGTACAGTGAAAAAAGAAGTACTAAAACAAGGAGATGTTTTGTGCTAAAAAATTACCAGCAAGTGATTCATCAGTTGGCGGAAGAAATTGTCGCAGCGCAAAAGCCCATACGTATTTTGAATGCGTTAAAATGGAGCGATGATATTAAAAAACAGTTTTTTAAAGATCAATTTAAAAAATTGCCGCAAATTGATGATGACTATTATCAGCGAAACAACCCATTGCAGTTTGATGCGTCCAAAAAGATAGAGGAATTTCGTGAAATAGAACGCAGTATTCGGCGGACGCTGGGCCAATACAGTGGCGTTGGCAGTATTATGCAACGCATGTGTCATGAGTACAGTCGTGTGGTTGAGATGTTAGTGGGCCGTGGGACTTCGAAATTTACCGAAATTTCCCAAGAATTATATGGCAGCTCAGAAGACGCTTTTCATATTGGTGCGCCTACTTTAAAAGATTTAGCAGCATTGGTAAGTAATACGTTAGCCAACATTAAAGAGCAAATGTCCACAGAAGCGGATCAAGAGATACATACGAGCGAAGAAACCGTAGAAATTCTTAAACAAAGATTGTCGAGCTATTTTACGGATAAAAATAACCTGCGAGTAGAATTAAGCGATGGCATTTTAGCGGACGCATCCGCAGGTGCTGAGTGCATTAAAATTCATGCAGGCTTAACATTCAGCGCGCGTGAAATCCGTACTTTTGAAGTACATGAAGGGTGGGTTCATTTAGGAACAACACTGAACGGCATGGCTCAACCCTATTGTACTTTTTTGAGCAAAGGGCCGCCTTCTTCCACTGTTATTCAAGAAGGTCTCGCGATTATTACCGAAGTTTTTACATTTGCCTCTTATCCTGGACGGCTGAAGCGTTTGACTAATCGTGTGACGGCTGTCAGCATGGCGGAAGAAGGCGCTAATTTTCTCGATGTTTTTAATTTTTATCGTGAACAAGGAATGAGTGACGATGAAAGTTATTTCGCATCGACACGCGTATTTCGTGGCAGTCGAGCGGACCAAGGCCCCTTCACCAAAGATTTATCTTACAGTAAAGGATTTATTTTAATTTATAATTATATTCGACTTGCAGTACAACGCGGATTAGTCAATCAAATACCTATTCTTTTTATAGGGAAAACAACACTGGAAGATATTCATATCCTGGCAGATTTGGTCGAGGAAAAAATTGTCGTTGCACCTCGATATATTCCACCACAATTTAGGGATCTTGCGGCATTGAGCGCGTGGATGTGTTATTCATTATTTTTAAATAAGCTTGATTTGGGGCAATTGGCTACGGATTTTAAAGCAATCCTTTTATAGGTAAGTTCACAGGAAAAGTCAGGGTAATCGCACTCAGATTGCGAGGCCGCGAAGCGCTTCGCGGCCTCGCAATGACAGCGTAGAGAGTGCATTCCTCTTCAAAAATACAAGACTGATTTTTTATTTAGCTAAAACCTAAAATTTCAGTGCGATTGCCCTGCAGGAAAAGTCTGTGGGTACTTATCTTTTATAAAGTAAGTGCAGATGACATGCAAAACCCTCGTTGATGTGTTTCTATGTCATGTACACGTAAATAATCTATATTTTGGTTTGCTAAATAAAGAGAAGTGACAAGAGTTTCAAGATCGCGTTTCTCGGGCGGTTGTGTGGTAAATGAGGCTAAAAAAGATTTTCGCGAATGGCCGACTAATAAACGAATGCCTAGTTTAGTAAATTCAGCAATATTTTTGATGATCTCTAAAGACTGCTCTGCTGTTTTGCCATAACCAATACCAGGGTCGAAAATCAGGCGGTCTCGGGTGATGCCTTTTTTTTCTAATTCAGAGAGTCGCTGTTCGGCCCATTGATAAACGAATGTGACAGGGTCTTGATCCGGGGGTAAGCAATTATTTTTATTGGCAGGGATGCCTAGATGGTGCATGAAGACAAGGTCACAGGCGTTTGTACCAACGGCTCGCTGCATCGCAGGGTCTTCTAATCCACTGACATCGTTAACCCAATCAACACCCAGTGTTAATGCTTTTTCAGCAATGCTCGCATGGCGTGTATCAATGCTGATTTTAGGAGGTATCAGTAAATTTGTTTTTTCAGCGATGGTTTGAATTAATAGAGGTTCTAAGCGTTTCCATTCTTCATCAGGCGTAATAGGTAGGGCGTTAGGGCCTGTTGCCTCTGCGCCAATATCGAGAATATCAGAGCCTATCTCAATGAAATGTTTGATGCGTTGCCAGGCATCGACAGGCGTATCTTTTGAAAACGAATCAGGTGTGAGATTGATAATGCCCATTAATGCAGGCATATCAATACGTTGTGGAATTCGGCGCGTATGCAGTGGCGCATCCCCTGTTAAGCGTGAACCCCATGGCATGACCATTTCAGCAGCTGTTTTGCCATGCCAGATGCCTTCTAAAGGATAAACCCATCGAGGAGCGACATCGGCCAGTGGCCAAAGTGCAAAGGGGCGAGTGGGTAAATGTTGATGGGGAATGGTCAAATGAGGCGTGAGATGTATTCTGTCATCCCAAGCGAGCAAATCAATATCAATGATGCGTGGACTCCAATGTTCTTTGTTATCGCTTTTGAATTTTTTTTCAATTGATTTTGTTTCCTCTAATAATTCAGAGGGGGTGAGAGTTGTCTCACAGCGCACTGCTAAATTCAGATAAAATGTGTCCCAGGTGTCGGGGGCGTTATCGGGTAAAAGCGCATCGGATATATAAACCGGCGAAATGTGCGATATTGTCAGATGTGGAATTTTTTTGATTAGGCGCAATGCATGGCGTAAATGCGTTAAGCGATCACCTAGATTGCTACCCAGGCCTAAAATAACCATGTTATTTATCTCCATAAGAAAAGCTAACATCCGCAAGAGTAGTAAGGGTTGATAGAACAGGTTTTTTTGTGACAGTAATAGTGATTAATACCGATTGAACGAAAGAGTTTTTAATGAATTGATAAATTTCATAGCCTAAATGCTCAATTAATTGAAATGATTTTGGCGTAATAGTTTCAACTATTTTGTTTATTAACGTGTCATAGCAATTTGTGTCTTCTAACGCATCTGATATACACGCTTTGGGCGGTTCATCGAAATCAATCGTGATGTCTACTAAAATAATTTGTTTTTGCAAGCGTTCTGCTTCAGTCCAGCCGAGAGACAAGTGGAGTTCTAGTTGGTGTAAGGTTAAGCGTGTATGAGGTTTCATTGGCCACGACCTCTCTTAGACCTGCGACTACGATCGAATGTCTCTGTAGTAGGCGAATGCGAGTTATCTTTAGTATGTTCAGGCGTGTGGCTGCTTTTCGTGAGTCGATTAGATTCAGAATTCGTTGATATTTTATTTTCAGAGGATGAGGATAAGACTTGACCTCCTGACTGTAAGAGTTGACGGCGTATGGACGTTGAAGATGAAGCGATAACATCTGGCTGAGGTGATTTTAATAATATTTTTTCAATAGAGAAAACCGTTTTTTGTATTTTGTTTGGAATAAAGTAATTTTTTATTTTATTAGACAAAGTACTCTCTGTCTCAGGATAAGGCAATAAGGAGATAAAAGAGAACACAGGCGATGCAAGCAATAGGCCGTTTAAACTAATATAGCCAATGAAAACGGCAGGTGTGAGAACGATAAAAAAAAGTGCCATGACGATTAATGCGGGGAGCCAAGGTGTCACCGTAGTAAGTAACCAACTTTGATTGGGTCGTTGTGCTAGACTTGCCCCTATCACAGCATCAAATAATAGATTTTTCTTCTTGTATGCTAAAGGAGAAGGGTTTTTTTGATGAGCAACAACACTGCGAGCAAAAGCAGTCGTTGTAAAAATAATGGAATCCAGATAGTGTTTGAAAGCAATGCCTTTATTGTTGCATTCGGCATGGTCTTCATCCAAAGAATGATAGAGTTGTCTTAGGGTTTCTTTTAATGATGTTTCTTCGATTTGATCTATAGCGCTATCCAATAATTTTAATGATCTTAGTTGATCTAAATCATGGGATGTACTGTTTTGTGATTGCTCATTAGGATGAATTTCTTTTTCTAAACGAGAAATTTTTTTCTCTATTTTTGTTTTTCCAAACAAGTAGCCTGTGATTAATGAGGAAAAAAAACCATAAGATAGAGGTATCCAAGACTGATAAGGAACCATGCCACTCCAGCCTGCTTGAAATAAATGCCAGATATTCATGGTCGATGCCACATTCGTTCCGATATGAATAATGGCATACGCAATAGAAAACACGCCTGTTAATAACAGGATACCTAATAAAGTAATGATGGCCGTGAAAAATACTATTTTCCAAACTCCCCATTTTTGCGGGTCAGAATGAGTTGTACCCAAGGTAGCGTACAGAAAAAGACTCTTATATCTTTCATTTTTGGTAGATGGTAATGCTTGGCCCATACAGTAGCTGGCTAGCCTAATTTTTTCCTTATGCTGCTGTACATTTTCTGGATCTGTATCATTAGCGGGGCCTAAAGAACATGCTACATCATGCAATTCATTAGCTTGATTGTTATTTAGGTGCTCTTTTAGTCCAGCGGTCAAGGCTGTTAATTTGCTTCTATCATTCTTTTCTTCATACGCTTGGACATAGCTATCGAAGGATTCTTCAAATTCAGCATATAGATCTTCTGCCTGTTTTTCAGCTTTTAAAGAAATCTTCTCAGCAATAAGGCGTCTGGGTTTTTTTCTGGGACGAGATTTTCCGTTCCCTCTAAACTTTCTACCAAAAGGAATAGCTTTTTTGCGATGGTGAAAGCCATTATAAGAAGAGCTTTCTTCATCACTATCAGTAACAGCATCCATCTTATTTTTAGCGCTTGATGAGCTGTGTTGCGATGATGCTGATCCGTTTTCCTTGCTTCTGCCATTGACCTCTTCTTTCTCATCGCTTTGCCCAAGGCTCCCTGAGGCCTGGTGTCGCGGGAAAAATCTGTTAGATGAGCTAAGCATAAGAACAAGTCCTAATAAAGTTGTACACTATCCTTCGGTTGTGAAGCGGCAATATCTCTAAAATTGAGGGAGGATTATACGCTAATTATTTTAGAGGCAGTAGGGTTAATTGCTCTTTAGTTGATTGATAATTATACCAAAATAATATTATTGTTATTATTTAATACAAAATAACCTACTTGCTTTAATTAGTGCCAATATGGTATTGTATAAATCTATCCCATCTGGTAGATCAAAAAATGATTAAAATCCTCTGCTGAGCCTCGATTTTGATCTGTCTAAGAGGGTAAGCGCGATCTGGAACCTCTATGACGAACCAATATATCAAAGAAATAACCCATAAAAGTTATCCTTACGGCTTTGTGACGGCGCTTGAAGCCGATACATTTGAGCCTGGGTTATCAGAAAGTGTTATTCGAGCGATTTCTAAACGCAAAGGCGAACCTGAGTTTATGTTGCAGTGGCGCTTGCGTGCTTATCAGTATTGGTTGACGTTATCGCCACCAACGTGGGCAAAACTGACTTTACCTGAGATTGATTATCAAAATATGATTTATTATTCAGCGCCTAAAATAAAAAAAGAAGGCCCTGCAAGTTTAGAAGAAGTCGATCCCAAATTATTAGAGACATATAAGAAATTAGGCATCCCTTTGCATGAACAAGGCCGTTTAGCGGGTGTGGCAGTGGATGCAGTGTTTGATAGTGTTTCTGTGGCGACAACGTTTAAAGCAAAATTAGCAGAAGCAGGCGTGATTTTTTGTTCTTTTTCAGAAGCCGTAAAAGAACACCCTGAATTGATTGAAAAATATTTAGGGACAGTCGTGCCTTATCGAGATAATTTTTTTGCGGCTTTAAATTCTGCTGTGTTTAGTGATGGTTCATTTGTGTATATTCCAAAAGGTGTGCGCTGTCCTATGGAATTATCGACTTATTTTCGAATTAATGCCGCGAATACAGGGCAATTTGAGCGAACATTGATTATTGCTGATGAAGGTAGTCATGTCAGTTATTTAGAAGGGTGTACCGCGCCCATGCGTGATGAAAATCAATTGCACGCGGCAGTCGTTGAATTAGTAGCGCTGGATCAGGCTGAAATTAAATATTCGACCGTACAGAATTGGTATCCGGGTGATGAAGAAGGCCGGGGGGGTATTTTTAATTTCGTGACAAAACGTGGCGCCTGTCGCGGCAAACATTCAAAAATTTCCTGGACGCAAATCGAAACAGGATCAGCGATTACCTGGAAATATCCTAGCGTGATTTTACAGGGTGATGAGTCAGTCGGAGAATTTTATTCTGTTGCATTGACGAATAATAAACAGCAGGCAGACACTGGCACGAAGATGATCCACATCGGCAAAAATACTCGCAGTACGATTATTTCTAAAGGTATTTCCGCGGGATTCGGCCAAAATACGTATCGCGGTCTTGTACGTGTTTCGCCAAATGCATTGAATGCACGTAATTATACGCAATGTGATTCTCTTTTATTAAGCAGTACTTGTGGTGCGCATACGTTTCCAACGATTGAAGTGAAAAATCCGACCGCGCAAGTCGAACATGAAGCTTACACTTCAAAAATTGGTGAAGATCAATTATTTTATTGCCGCCAGCGTGGGCTGAGCGCGGAAGATGCGGTGTCTATGATTGTGAATGGTTTTTGTAAACAAGTTTTCAATCAATTACCGATGGAGTTTGCGGTTGAAGCACAAAAATTATTAGAGGTAAGTTTAGAGGGGAGTGTCGGCTAATGTTATCCATTCATCATTTACACGCATCTATTTTAGATGAAAAACAAAAAAAGAAAAAATCTATACTCCGTGGGGTTGAGTTGCAAGTCAACAAAGGCGAAGTACACGCTATTATGGGGCCGAATGGTTCAGGCAAAAGTACGTTAGCAAATCTACTTGCAGGCCATGCAGCTTACCAAATTGACGAAGGTGAAATAATTTTTGATGGAAAAAATATTAAGGATTTGGCACCTGAAGAACGAGCGGTGGCGGGATTATTTTTGGCGTTTCAATACCCTGTTGAAATTCCAGGCGTAAATAATATGTATTTCCTAAAAGCGGCAGTGAATAGTGTTCGTAAACATCGTCAATTACCGCCTTTAGATGCGATGGATTTTTTGACTTTAATTAAAAAGAAAATGAAAGAAGTCGGCATGGATGAAAAATTTTTAAGCCGTGCAGTGAATGAAGGTTTCTCTGGGGGTGAAAAAAAACGCAATGAAATTTTGCAGATGTTAATGCTAGAACCTAAGCTTGCTATTTTAGATGAAACAGATTCGGGCTTAGATATTGACGCATTGCAAATGGTAGCGAAAGGCGTGAATAGTTTACGTCATTCTGAGCGTAGTATTATTGTTGTCACGCATTATCAACGTTTATTAAGCTATATCGTTCCTGATGTGGTGCATGTCATGGTCAAAGGCCGAATTATTAAATCAGGTGGTAAAGAACTTGCATTAGAATTAGAAGAAAAAGGGTATGGGTGGTTAGAGAACTTGGAGATCGCATGACAAGTTTTATAAAATCTTCTATTTCTCTTGTTTTTATTAACGGGTGTTTTAATGAGACATTATCGGACTTAAGTTTATTGCCGCCACAGGTTATTTTTACACACTCAGAAGGTTTATTTTTACAAGTGCCATCACATTGTTCTATTTCTCCTGTGATTCATCTTGTATTTATCAATACAGAGAAAAATAAATCTATTTCTTATCTACCTACTATTATTATCGCAGGTGAAAATAGCCGATTAACATTTATAGAAGATTATTCGGAACAACAATCAGAATATTATACAACGCAGGCTGTCACAGAAATTTATGCAAATAAAAACTCAGAAGTGAATTATTATAAATTGCAAAATGAGCATAGTACTGCAACACATACCGCATCGCTTCTTGTGGAACAAAAACAAGATAGCCAGGTGAATACTTTTTTTGCGGACTATGGCAGTTGTTCAGCGCGTGAAAATGTGACTATTCGTTTAAGTGAGCGGGGAGCGCGCTGTCAAATGAATGGGATTTATTATTTAAGCCAGGATGCGCAATCTATTCATACGGCGATACAGGTCAATCATATCGCAGCATTTTGCGCGAGTTCGATGATGTACAAGGGTGTATTAGATAAAAAATCCCAAGCTGTTTTCAATGGAAAAATTCACGTGAAGCCAGAAGCGCAAAAAACAGTAGCACATCAAGCCAACCATAATTTATTATTGGCTGCGGAGTCAGACGTCAAAACGAAACCTGAATTAGAAATTTACGCGGATGATGTGAAATGTACGCATGGTGCCACGGTTGGCCAACTCAGTGAAGCCATGATTTTTTATTTGCGTACAAGAGGTATTGAAAAAGCGGAAGCACTAAAATTATTGACGCAGGCTTTTGTTTTTGATGCCATGGAGAAAATAAATAATATTTCCGTGAAAGAGTATATTCAGGGCTCTTTTGAAAAACGAGTAAGTCAATATGCAACTCTATAAAAAAGATTTTCCAGTGTTAAATCAATTAGTGCATGGCAAGCCATTGGTCTACCTGGATAGTGGTGCTAGCAGTCAAAAGCCAAACTGTGTGATTGATGCTATCGCTCATTATTATCAAAATAATCATGCGAATGTCCATCGCGGTGCTTATGAGCTTAGTGAACGTGCAACAGCTCTTTATGAAAAAACCCGCAAAAAAATACAAACATTTATTAATGCAGCGCATACGCATGAAATTATTTTTACGCGCGGAACAACGGACAGTATTAATTTAGTTGCTCAAAGTTATGGGCGTGCCTCGTTTAAATCAGGCGATGAAGTGATTTTAAGCGTCATGGAGCATCATTCAAATATTGTGCCATGGCAGTTACTGCAAGAACAAATCGGAATTAAATTAAAAATCATCCCGATTTCGGATAGAGGCGAACTTGATTTAGAGGCTTATAAAAAATTATTTTCATGCCATACTAAAATGGTAGCCGTGACACATGTTTCAAATGTCTTAGGCACAGTCAATCCATTAAAAGAAATCATTGAAATAGCGCATGCGGCAAAAGTACCTGTGTTAGTGGATGGTGCCCAGGCATTTCCGCATTTGCCAGTCGATATGCAAGCATTAGACTGTGATTTTTATGCATTTTCGGCGCATAAAGCGTATGGGCCAACAGGCGTAGGTGTGCTGTATGGCAAGACGGAATTACTTCAAGAAATGCCGCCTTATCAAGGCGGAGGCTCGATGATTGAACAAGTCTCGTTTGAGAAAACGACTTACAGCCAATTACCCTATAAATTTGAAGCCGGGACACCTCCTATTGCAGGTGTGGTTGGATTTTATCATGCGCTCGATTATTTAGAAAAAATTGGCATGCAAATAATCATGCAACAAGAACAAGAATTATTAACGTATGCGACAGAAAAATTACTCACTGTACCTGGATTAAAATTATTAGGAACTGCAAAAAATAAAATAGGTGTATTGTCGTTCACATTAAAAGATATTCATCCGCATGATATAGCGACTGTATTGGATCATGAAGGGATCGCGATTCGTGCAGGACATCATTGTGCCATGCCATTGATGGAAAGATATCAGATGCCAGCTGTCGCGCGTGTGTCATTAGGTTTATATAATTCAGAGGAAGATATAGATAGATTAATAATGGGGCTTCTAAAAGTACAAGAGGTATTTCGGTAATGTCTGAATTACGCGAACTGTATCAGGAAATTATTATTGATCACGGCCGACATCCTCGAAATTTCGGCGCATTACTGAATGCAAATTGTCATCATGAAGGGTTTAACCCTCTGTGTGGCGATAAAATTATTTTACATGTCGATAAGCAAAATAATATTATTCAGGATGTGAGTTTTGAAGGTTCAGGTTGTGCGATTTCAATGGCATCGGCATCGTTGATGACAGAAAATATCAAAGGTAAATCTATTGTTGAAATCAATGAGATATTTTCAGCGTTTCATCAATGGATCACAGAAGAAGAACCTTCTGATACTCTACAAGAAAAATTAGGAAAATTAGCCATATTAGGTGGCGTGCGAGCATTTCCAATCAGAGTAAAATGCGCTACATTGGCTTGGCATACATTAAAAGCGGGTTTAGAAAGCGCATAAAGAGGATAATGATATGATTACATTAACAGATGCAGCAGTTGATTATATTAAAAACAGTTTAAAAAATCGTGGTCATGGGATAGGTTTTCGTTTATCTATTAAAAAAACGGGATGTTCTGGCTATACGTATGTGCCAACCTTGATTGATGAACCCGTGGCTACGGATTTACATTTTATGGCGCAACAAGACTTACCTGTTTATATTGATCCCGCGTGCGAGAAAATTATAAAAGGATTAATGATGGATTCTGTTGTGGATGAGCAGATGGGATTAAAGCAAAAAAAACTGATTTTTATCAATCCCAATGAAAAAAACCGATGCGGTTGCGGCGAAAGTTTTACGATAGAGTAATTGACAGATGCTAAAGAAAGATACCATAGAAGTACTACGCGAATGTGAGGCTTTTTTAATTCCGTCTGGGATTAAAGTGACTATTCAAAAAGGATCACTCGTGATGATCACTCAAGCGCTTGGTAATTCGTATACCATTTATGTGAACGGTAATTTAGCGCGTGTGGCTGGAAAAGAGGGTGATGCGCTTGGGATGGTTATTTTAGAAGAGTCTGATGCGAATGCATTAGAAGGTACGCTAGAAGATAAAGTCTGGTCTGTCATGAAAAATTGTTTTGACCCAGAAATTCCTGTGAATGTTGTCGATTTAGGGTTGATTTATGAATGTGCTGTTACATCGCAAGAAAATGGCTATTTAGTAGCTGTTACGATGACATTGACTGCTGCCGGTTGCGGGATGGGTCCAGTATTGGTTGCTGATATAGAACAAAGAATTCGTAGTATCAAAGAAATTAATGAAGTGAAAATTGATTTGGTTTTTGACCCACCCTGGAATCGTAATATGATGAGTGATGTGGCTAAATTACAATTAGGAATGCTTTAATATATTTTTTCAGAAAACAGTAAACTAAGAGGAGATAAACGATGACACTACAAGAGAAAATTAAACAACAGATTACAACTCATCCCATAGTCCTTTACATGAAAGGCACTGCGCAATTTCCCCAATGCGGATTCTCAGGCCAAGCGGTGAAATTATTAAAAGCCTGTGGCGCTAATAATTTTTTGACAATCAATGTGCTTGAAGATCCTGAAATTCGCCAGGGAATTAAAGAATTTTCTAATTGGCCAACCGTTCCACAGCTATATGTGAAAAGCGAATTTATCGGCGGTAGCGATATTATGTCAGAAATGTATGAAAGCGGTGAGTTACAAACTTTAATTGATCAATCCAAAGCAACATAGAAATAATATAGCTTAATCATTTCAAAATCAGTGAAACGATAAATTGAAATTTATAAAAATATCCTATATAACATAGAGATAATCATTTCATAATGATAGGGAATCGTTTCATGACGCCTATTGACCAAGCTATATTGGATTACCTTGCAGCACATCCAGGCGTGGGCAAGGAGAGTATTCAGCGTCACATCCCCTATACTATAAGCGCTCCAACGATTTGGCGGGCTCTGAGAAAGCTTGTAGACGAAGGCAAGCTCGAAATGACAGGCAAGGGTCGTGCCACAGGTTACCACCTCACTGGCACAGCAGTGGTTCGTGCTTATTTGAAAACACCCTATGTTCGCCGCAAGCCAATTCATTATAATAAAAAATTTCTCGACCAATACATCCCAAACAAAACATTTTACCTGAGTGCGGCTGAACGAAAGCAGTTACGCGAAGCAGGCCAACCAGACCCTCTGTTATTTCCTGCAGGAACCTATGCACGCCGCATTCTTGAAAGACTACTCGTGGATTTATCATGGGCATCATCACGTCTGGAAGGTAATACTTACACTCTTCTCGAAACAGAAAGATTAATCTTCTTAGGTCAAGAAGCTTCTGGTAAAGAACGCATGGAAGCAGTCATGATTCTTAACCACAAGGAAGCGATCCAGTACATTGTCGATAACCTTGCTGACATTGCAATCACTCGGCAGGATATATGTAATATACATGCTTTGCTGGCCAATAGTCTTTTAGCAGATCCTGCTATGGTGGGACGGCTAAGAAGAATGCCAGTCGGTATCACGTATTCGAGCTATCGGCCACTGGATGATCGTTTTACGATTGAGGAGGAGTTTGATATTGTGGTTCAGAAAGCCGCAGCAATTGCAGATCCCTTTGAACAGTCTTTTTTCCTGCTTGTTCATATTCCCTATTTGCAAGCCTTCGATGACGTTAACAAGCGTACTTCGCGCATTGTGTCCAATATTCCATTATTGAAGGCTGATCTTGCGCCGTTGTCATTTGTTAATCTTAATGACAGTGAATATATTGATGGGCTGATTGGCATTTATGAGCTAAACAATATTTCATTATTGCGTGAAGTTTATATAGACGCTTATGTGAGTTCGGCTGAAAATTACCATCTATTTCGTACGGCAGCCAAAATACCTGAAAGAGTAGCCTTAGTTTACCGTGATTTTGTACGCCAGGCTGTTCGTTGCAGCGTACTTGAATGGAAGGCATTTTTACCAGATAAGGTTAAAACTATGGCTATTGCAGCAGGTATTGCCGATGAAGACTGCACTCAAGTGGTTGACTATGTTGGACGTGAATTTCAAGGACTGCATGAAGGCAATATCATACGTTATCAACTTCGTCCCGAGGATATTGTTGGTATTCATCACAAAAATTAATATTATTTTAGTATCTGTATTACAAATTTAGCTTTATTTTTTTTCTTCATTTATCTCATCATTTCAACGATAAAATGAAATCAATCTTGATTCATGTAAATCAATACGGTACGCTTTACATAAAGGAGATAAGATATGCTATATGAAAAAACCCAAAAAATAACAGCCTATATTCCAGTTAATCTGTTACATCAGGCGCAAACCAGAACGAAAAAAGGTATCACTGAGACTTTAAAAATAGCTTTAAGCCAGTTTGTTCGCGCTAATGCTTATGAAGCATTACATAAAATGCGAAATCACCAAAAACTATTGGCAAAGAGCTGGGATTAATCGTTCTAAATTAATCTCTAAAAAGTTAAAAGCACGTTTAGCAGATACTCTTATTGCTCAAAGTTGCATTGATCATCAAGTTCCACTTATTACGCGGGACACAGATTTTAGACACTTTGTTAAATACTGCGGATTAAGTTTGTTTTAACGATTCTAAAATCCCTATTTTAAATTTTAATTTCCAATAAGGAAAAACCAAGGGTTAATTGGCGGCAGTGATAGTATGTCAGAAATGTATGAAAACGGTGAGCTACAGGCTTTAATCCAATCGACTGATATTCTTAGTTGAGATTTTTTTCCACCAGGAAAATCGCGGAAGATAGAGCAACAGAAAAAGAAGTGCTGACGTTGTAATACTAACCATATACATACCACAGGCGACTGCGAGGCCAACACCCGCAGTGGCCCAGAGAGTTGCTGCTGTGGTGAGACCATTAATATATTTATCTTGCCGAAAAATAACGCCGCCTCCGAGAAAGCCAATGCCTGTGGCGACTTGTGCCGCCACACGGGATGGATCCGCCCCCACAATGTTTAACGAAACCACAGTAAACGCGCAAGCGCCTAAACAAATAGCCCCATACGTGCGGATACCTGCGGAGACGCCGTGCCGTTCTCTTTCCCAGCCAATCAATGCACCCAGTAAAAAAGCAATAAAGATACGAAAGACGATCGCAAGTTCAGTGTGAAAATCCACGCCATCCATGATCATGGTGTTTACCTCTTAATGATAGTTAACAAGTGTAACGCTATTTTATTTTATTTTCCAAAAAAACTTATGCGGAAAATGATGACCCACAACCGCAGGTGGTTTTTGCATTCGGATTACGAATGATAAATTGTGCCGGCTCAAGGTCTTTTTCCTCTTGATAATCAATTTCAGAGCCGACTAGATACTGAAAACTGATTGGGTCAACGAGCAATTGAACTACCGCAGCGTCAGCAGCAGCTATTTTTTTTTCAATAACTGTATCGCCCGTCTCAATGACTTCATCAAATTTAAAGCCATATTGAAATCCCGAACAACCGCCACCTGTCACATAGACGCGTAATTTTAAATTAAAATTATTTTCTTCTTGAATCAATTCCCGCACTTTAGCGGCTGCATTGTTGGTAAAAATTAATGCCTCGCTCATCCTAATACCCACCCTCTGAATTTTTATGTATTGATAAACTAAAGTGGTATTATACACAATTGCTCTATTAAGAGGGAATTTCCTGATGCTTTGGGTTAAAGCGTTTCATCTTATTTTCATGGTTACGTGGTTTAGCGGGCTATTTTATCTGCCGAGGCTATTTGTTTATCATGCTCAAAGCACTGACGAAATCAGCCAAACGCGTTTTAAGACCATGGAAAGAAAGCTTTATTATGGCATCGCAACACCAGGCGGTATTTTAACGATTTTTTTTGGCGTTTGGCTGTTAGGGTTTAATTGGACAGGTTATCTACACACGCATTGGCTGCAAATGAAATTAGGCTTAATTTTTCTATTGGTTATCTATCATATTTATTTGGGGAAATTATTATATTATTTTAAATATAATCGTAATTCTTATAGTCATGTTTTTTACCGATGGCTTAACGAAGTCCCTGTTATTTTTTTAATCGGAATCATATTGCTAGCGGTACTAAAGCCTTCAAATCTTTAAGTGCATTTAGGTAGGTATTTTTATTTTACAAAAAAATCTGCGCTAATTCCAAATTTCTTTTTCAGTCCGATGATTTGATTTTTAGATAAAGGGCGTTTGCCATTAAGATATTTTGATACATTGGCTTGCCCGCCAAAAATATCCGCTAAATCTGTTTGATGTAATTTATGTGATTTCATTAAATATTTGACCATATCTATTTCATTGATATTATGACCAATTGCAGGGTAATGTTCATTATCATATTGTTCTAGGTTTTCACCGATAATTTGCATAACAATTGCGAGAGGATGTTTCCCGTTACCTTGGACTTCATCAATTAGTTCATCGAGAATTTTTTCAAGTCTGGAATATTCTCTAGCCGTGTTTGGTTTTTTAAATGTAGAGACAGGTAAACGAAATTTATGATCTGCTTTTTGCCCTACATAATTAATTGATAAAGCTGTCATATTCATAACTCACCTCGTTTTAACTTAGCCTGACTGTAGGATTTACTGTATTCGGCATGCGTCCATATCATTCTAATGTAGCAGTGCTGTGTATTATAATGGATTGCTGTAATTAAACGGTAGTTATTGCCACCAATATTAAAAATCGTATAGCCATAAGCTTTATCAACGCTATTAAAATTCTTCTTTAAAGCATTTAAATTTTCTGCATTAGATGCACGCATTTTCATGTACCATTCTGTAAGTGGCAGCTCCGCTTGAGCATTATCCTTGCTATAATCACGAATCTTTTTTTTTGAAATAATGTGCAACGTACTTCTCGCTTATAACTACTACTTACGATTAAGTCCAATAAATATATACTAAACGCATAAATATGTCAAGTAGACATAATATTTAGTTTTATTTGTTGTGATAATGCAATATTTAATTGATTAGATTCTTAATTATTATTGCAAGACAGAAAATACTTTTTCTGCCGCATCTAAAGTCTGTGTGATCTCCTCTGTTCCATGTGCTGAAGATACAAATCCTGCTTCATAAGCAGAAGGCGCGAAATAAACGCCTTCTTGCAGCATGCCATGAAAAAATTTCTTAAATTGTTTGATATTACATTGCATGACATCCGTGTATGTTTCAATTCTTTCTGCGTTTGTAAAAAAGAGTCCAAACATGCCGCCAACGACTGTGGTTAATAAAGGTATGCCAGCCGTTTTTGCACGCTCTTCTAAACCTCGGGTTAACGCATAAGTGGTCGCTTCTAATTTTTTATGAAACTCAGGCACTGTAATTAATTCTAATGTCGCTAGGCCTGCCGTCATTGCAACTGGATTACCTGATAATGTCCCTGCCTGATAGACTGACCCCAAGGGCGCTATGCAACGCATAATCTCTGCGCGACCTCCAAAGGCACCGACTGGCATACCGCCGCCGATAATTTTACCCAGAGTGACGAGATCAGGTTTAATGTGATAACGCGATATAGCACCGCCCAAGGCAACGCGAAATCCTGTCATGACTTCGTCTAGTATTAACACGCTACCATACTGATCACACAGGGCGCGTAATCCAGGTAAAAATTCAGGGACAGGCGGAATGCAATTCATGTTACCTGCAACAGGTTCGACTATGACGCCTGCAATATCATCTCCGTATTTTTCAAAAAGTGCTTTAACTGTCTCTAACTGATTGAATTCAGCGACAAGCGTATGTTGGGTGATACTGGTGGGTACGCCTGCTGAACTTGGCACGCCTAATGTCAATGCGCCTGATCCTGCCTGCACAAGCAGCGAATCTGAATGTCCGTGATAACAGCCTGTGAATTTAATAATTTTATTTCGTTGCGTAAAACCGCGTGCCAGGCGGATAGCGCTCATGGTTGCTTCCGTACCTGAATTGACCATGCGAATTTGTTCAATAGCAGGCATCAATTCACAAATTTTTTCTGCTAGCTGTACTTCAAGCGCAGTGGGTGCGCCAAAACTCAATCCATTTTGTATACAGCCACTGACCGCAGCGATAATGTGTGGATGTGCGTGTCCTACAATCATCGGTCCCCATGAACCGACATAATCAATATAGGAACGGCCATCGAGATCAATAATATAAGCCCCATGAGCAGATTTAAAAAATACAGGATCACCACCCACACCATAAAATGCTCGCACAGGAGAATTAACTCCGCCTGGGATATAGCGTTGTGCTTTTTCGAATAAAGTTTCTATTCCTGCTTCTGCCATTATTAAATCCTGCTGTTTGATGAAAGATGAAAATGCGCTAATATTACGCAACATCGTATTTCAAATCAACCGCTTAAAAAATAATATATAAATAATGAATAAATCTATACAATAAGTCACTTTCTACAGTTCGAGGAATCTAAAGATCATGCAATACAAACGCTATATGTGTTTACTCTGCGGTTATATTTATGACGAAGCCAAAGGCTGGCCTGAGGATGGCATTTTGCCAGGGACCCGATGGGATGATGTTCCTCTTACTTGGCAATGCCCTGAATGTGGCGCAGCTAAAGATGATTTTGAGATGGTCGAAGTTTAAAGAGGGAGCGATGTATGAAAAAAATTATCGGGGTTTTATTATTTGTTGCCATGATCGCAACGCAAGGTTTTTCTTACGCAAGTGAGTTTGTTGATACTTTTAAGGTTCATTTTGCTGGAATAGGCTATGGTACTATTAAAACCCTCGCCTACTCTTTAACGGAGGGAAGTGAGAATTTCTCTTTAACAGACGTCTATACTCCTAGCGGATGGGTTGACTCTCTTTTAAATAAGGTAGCAAGCTTTACTATCTCACATAACAAATATGATCCCCTTGAAAAAGCGACATTTTGGGTACGTATTGGAGATGATCCAGCGCCGAATGGCAACTTCATGGGTTACTGTAATATGCTCATTACAGAAAGCGGTAACAATAGTGAAGTAGCACTTTTTAAAGAGAGAGAATGTGTGGGAAATATTACCTATAGCGGCTATTCAGTCTCGTGGAGTCCTGATGGGTACCATCGCTATTATGATATTCATTTTAGGCCATCCGGAGCGATGCTACATCGCTAGAACAATTATTAAGAATATTCATTTAGCTGTGTCATTCCCGCGAAAGCTTGTCATTCCCGCGAAGGCGGGAACCTATTCTGA